>PXTV01000215.1:0-11435 GCA_003022985.1 Bacteroidetes bacterium SW_11_45_7
CTTCGGCACATGGCAGGGCATATACCTTTGTGAGTTCCGTAATCATTCAAGCGGCCGTAAATTGACGATTACGGTTTATGAGTGAAAAGGTTTGCTGACGAACGCCCTATGTTGTCACTACAATAGTTTAATGACTACTTAACAACAATTTTCGTTCGCCAGACCTTATTTTTCGTATGAACCTGCAGCAAATAGATGCCTCCTTCAAGATAGGTTGTGTTGAATTGTGTTTGTTGTTGCCCGATGGAACGCTTTTTGACAATCTGTCCAATTTGGTTGAAAAGCTGAACTTTAGCCCGCTGCCCTTGAACTTCTTTTTTCAGTTCAATTTGCAGTTGATTGGTTGCAGGATTGGGATAAACATTAAGTCCCGACTTGAGAGAAGTCAAACCCTTTACTGATGTTTGTTCATCCTGAACGATCACAGAATCTGAAATGGTTGTCACTTCCACTTCACTTCCATTGTTTGCAACCACTTTTGCGGATGACAGTTCAATGGGCATTAACTGCGTTTTGTTTTTCTTACCTGCAATATTATCCTGCACATAATAACTTATGTCTGCAACTTTGCCATAACCCGAAGTGTTCTGCTGATCTATTCTCGAATAAGCTATATCTGTTTGCCCTGCGTTAGGGGTCCTCTCAACCAGTGAAATTCGGTTAGATTTACCCGAAATCCACGTACTATCAAATGAAACATTCACACTGTTGGTGTCAACAATTGATCGGTCATATTGAAATTGAAATGCCATACCGTAGACGTTGGAAAGCGGTTGAGAACTGCTGCCAAGATAAACATCTATGTTAACTTGCTGACCTGCAACCACACTATCCTGGTTAGAAACAAATTGCAATGCAGGCAAAGCAGGTTTAGGCTGTTCACTGCCTTTTTTATTATGCGTTAACCCATAGTTTTGGTTAACCACATCAACATCAAATGAGTCAATAATACCATTGCCATCACAATCAGCATGACTGTAATTGAGACCGCTTGAAAATTGTTGGTACCAATCGGGAGCTAATTGAGGCACCCAATTGCTGGATGCATTGGTTCTTGCTACTCCTGAATCACCATAAGCAATACCGATTTTCAGGACATCATACATGTTGGCAACGCCATTTGCATTTGCATCACCGGGCCATATACTGTCGCAATTAGCATAACTGGCAGGTGGTACAGTCACACTATCAGACACTCTACAGCCAACGGAGTCCTCCGCTATAATTTCATAAGTTGTGTCTGTTCCTGAAATATAAAATGTTTGATTGGGCTTGGATTGAAATGTTTGGCCACCATCTATGCTGTATTCAATAGGACTAATACCGCCAAAAATCCAAAATGAGATCGAATCCTGTATGGCGCAGCTATCCTGGAAATGCTCTCTTAGGTGAAAAGCGTTAATCGATTCCAAAAGGGAGTCTGATCTTTGAACGGTGTCCTGAGTAAAAGCTTTACAATTCTGGTCGTCTTTGACAACTATATCGTAGGTGGCACCACTCAAGGAATCGAATTGATAAGAAGACTGAAATGCCTGCCCGTCATCGATACTGTATTGATAAGGTTGGACCCCGCCAGAAGCAAAAATGGCTATCTCCCCATCAGGAGGGCATCCGCTGTTTTTACTTGTTTGTATGCTACCAATTGTGGGTGCTTGGGGATTGTTGAGGGCTAATGGGCCTTGATTAACATAACATCCCCCTGCGGTGTCTGCAACCACTACATCATAAAGACCTGCATTTAAATTACTAAAGCTTGAATCTGAACCCCATGTTTTGCCACTGTCAACGCTGTAGACCAAATCGTACATGGAAGGATTTTGGGGTGAAAGCGATATAGAACCATTGTTCATGTTACATCCGGGTAGAGTTGTGTCGATTGAATAAGAAGGGGCCGGTAAGGTTTGTAGTTTCCCAAAAAAATAAGAGTTTAAATTAAAATCATAGGGTGAAGGTTGAACAGGATTACCGTTCATGATATAAAACCCATTATCATTACTCCCGGTGATTTCGGCTCCTAATGATCCACTGCTTTCGAATATCTGTCCATTTTTAATACCCAGATCGTTCATCGAAAACTCAAGCAGATAGAAGTTTTTATCATGAATAAGGCCATCTGAAGAAGAAAACTGCTTGTTGTTTTTGGTAGAAATGTTAAGACCGTCACTAAAACCTGCAACATACCCCTTACCGGTATTTGTGAGGGCAATGGAATACACATCATCATCATATATGCCGCCAAAATATTGAAGATTTTTAACATTGCCATTTTTCCCATATTTAGCAATGAACACGTCTTCTGTGGAATCTGTATGATTAACGAACAATTTGTTATCCAATCGAAATGAATCTATATAAGCACCACCACAAACATAAATATTGCCACTACTATCTAATTTGGAATTAACTTCATAACTAATCTTAAAAGGATTACTTATCGAAGAACCTTTTTCCCACTGTATGAGCCCACTTTTCGTGAAACTTGCCACATATAATCCTTCAGCTAAATTTTTTCCGTAGGTCGCTTCTATAACATTAGAGCTTAAAATAACCTTATCATGAGTGTTATCATAAACCAAATCACCCAATATAGCTTGACCAGCACTCTGCTTTGCCCATTGTGAATTCCAGGTGGAATCATATTTAACCAAAAAACTACTTCTATCCATATTATTAATTGTATCATTTTGTGTTAAAGTTACCCCGCCTGAAAACTGAATTGTACTATCAAAATCTCCTGTAACATAAATGTTCCCACTTTCATCAGTAACAATATCAAACATTCTATTAAAGGGTTGTCCAACCAATGTGGCAGGCTGTTTCAAATTCACTGTGGTACCGTTTGGTAAAAGCTCTAAACAAAAGCCGATGCTGTTGTTAGTGTTTGGAGCAGGGTGGGTAATTGAAAAGTTACTAGCAAAACGTATACTATCACTTTCTGTCCCTCCAGCTATATACAATCTCCCTTCCGGACCAATATCTATCCCTCTGATTCGATCTCTCTCACCACCACCATAATGCTTAGCCCATTGCAAATGGCCATTGGAATCGATCTTACCCACTATAGCATCCTTAGGCCCATAAGCCGAATAACCTGTTAAGACAAAAGTATCACTCCCAACCACGATAGATTCATCATAAAAATGACCGGCAAAATACAAATTTCCCATACTATCCTCTACCATCTCATCTATTCTAAGTGACCCCCCGTTATTATTGAATTGTTCTACCCAATCCCAGTATTGGCAAAAGGGTTTAGCAGCATCACTCATGATTGGAATGATCAAGAGTAAGCAACTCAGTAAACAGATTTGGTAACATTGTTGAATAAACATCCTAAAACTTGATTTCTGGTTAGTAGGCTTCATGGTTAACATATTGATCGGTTTTTCTTGTTACAGGCAATTTTGCTCTTATTCACAATACAAACATCTAAATGTTTAGGCAGGCCTGCAAAAACATTTTTCACGTTTTGTTCAAAGTAACAAGGCCAAAACCCAAGTAGTAGATTCTCCATTATCCATTTATGACAAGATTTTCAGCAATCATTTTCCATCAATAAAGCACTTATTTGTTCAAATAAATTTGTTTATTACCTTAGCTACAATGCAACCCTTTGAATAGAAAAAGTCCCCAAAATATTAAAACATTTAACGTCCCAACAATTTTTAAAAATCACTGAAATGCTTACCACACGCCTCATCCAGATTCTTCACTTATTGGAACGTGACGAGTTTAAACGTTTCGGTCAATTTCTCAACTCACCCTATCATAATATAAGAGAGAAGCCAGTTGATCTCTTCAATTACCTTTACCCTTTTTTTCCCGAATTTAATGATCCGGCTCTTGATAAAAGCAAGGTATTTAGGGCTTTATTCCCCCAAAAGCCCTACAATGATACTAAGCTACGTCAGGTTATGTCATACACGACCAAAAAGCTCGAAGAGTTCATAGCTATTGAGAACAACTATGATGAAGATAACCCTAAAAATCTTCAACTTTTGTCATTTCTAAGAAAAAGAAGTGATGCGCATTTGTTTGGGCTGTACTGGAAAACCATAATGAATCAATACGAGCAGCAGCAATCATTGACGGAAGAGGTTTATTTAAGGCGTTTTCAGTTCGAAGCTGAAAACACCCGCCACATTGAACAACTTTCGCAGGAAAAAAGCCGACTGCAAGAGCTCAATCTCAGCTCATTAGGCCAGAACCTGGATCACTATTATATCATCAGTAAGCTGAAGCTTTATTGTGACGTTCTCAATTACCGTAACATCACAGGTGACACCCCTGATCTTCTACTTATGGATGAGATCCTTAATCACATTCAACAAAATGACTATAGCCATGTCCCCGGTATTGCCATTTATTACAACATCATTCAAACACTTTTGAACAATGAAAACGAAAGCAACTTTACACGGCTAAAAAAGTTGCTGAGCAATTACGCTTACCGCTTTGAAAGAAGAGAAGCTCGCAGAATGTACGGAATGGCGCAGAATTTCTGTATTAAGAAAATAAACAGTGGGCAGGACAACTACCTGGAGGAATTATTTGAAATTTTTCAAAAACTTCTCCATCAAAAAATCATATTTGGCGATGATGGCAAACTCTCACCATGGGATTTCAAAAATATTGTTACTGTAGCTGTTCGATTAGGAAGGCTGAATTGGACAGAGACATTCATTGAACAATACCACCATTATATTGAGGAAGAAGAAAAGACAAATGCATACACCTATAATCGTGCTAAGCTGGCTTATCATCAAGGTGATTATAGTAAAGTGCTGGATCTGCTCAATCAGGTAACTTATAATGATATTTTCTACAATCTCGACTCAAGAGTTCTCTTGATCAAAACCTATTATGAATTAAATGAAGTTGTTGCACTGGATTCGGCTATTAGTTCACTCAACACATTCCTAAACCGGAAAAAACGTGTTGTAGCTGATTACCAAAGGCAACTCTACTCGAATTTCAGCCATTTCGTGAAGCAACTATCCTCGCTGTCAATTAACAGCGATAAGGAAGTGCAAAAACTATCTTCCAAACTCCAAAACACCAACTTAGTGGCGGATAAAGGTTGGTTGCAGAAACAAGTTGCCCTATTAGCTTCAACAAACTAAAGCCGCGTTTGTCCTTCCGCCAAATTTCCCTTTCGTAGTTGATTCACAAGAATATGAGCCTGCCGTGCGGGCTCAGGCAATTTAGACCCACTTGTCCTTTTGCAAACCAGGTCTTGGGCTCCCTCAAAATCGCACAGATGGCCTGGCGATACATAAACCGGTTTCACATATTCCCTCGTTCTTAAAACAATGCCCAATTGTTCACAGGTGGAATGAACTCCTTTTACTAAGGCGGGCTGGGCTCATCAAATGTACCGGTTAAGATATTCCTGGCACAGCCTATTGTAGGCACTTCCACCTGCAACCCAAAATGACATGCAAGTCCACATCTACGTGGATGAGCAATGCCATGACCATCCATTATGACAGTATCTGGTTGATAGGGTGACTGCTTCCAGGCCTTCAAGCAAAGGGGAACTTCCCGAAAAGAAAGTAGGTCCTGTACGGAGGGAAATTTCGTCTTAGTAATAAGCGCTGAATAATCAAGAAAAGTAAGATTCGGAAGACGAAAAAGCGTGATCCCTGCATAAGCTACATCAGAATATTGATCAAAGGAAATACCGGTGCCTGCAACTGTTCGCATTTCATCAGGCAGAGAACTGATGACTAAATGGTGTTACCTCCCGGGAATGCATAAGTTCTTCATTCATACCATAAAAAAAGGCTGACAGCAACTGCCAGCCCTTTCAATTTGATGAAATATTTTGTTTACTTTACCTTTTCAAGGACAGCTGAAAAAGCTTTGGGATCATTTTTGGCCAAATCTGCCAATACCTTCCGGTTTAATTGGACATCAGCATCCTTCAGTTTTTTGATAAGTGAGGAATAACTTATGCCATCCTGCCGGGCTGCAGCATTGATCCGGGTGTTCCACAAACGCCTGAATTCGCGTTTTTTCTGTCTCCTATCTCTGTAATTATATTCCAGACTCTTTTCAACAGCGTTTTTCGCTACTGTATAAACGTTTTTCCGTTGACCAAAAAAGCCTTTTGCCTGTTTAAAGACTTTTTTGCGTTTATTCCGGGAAGGTATTGTGTTCTTGGACCTTGGCATAGCTCGTCTCCATTTATCTATTGATCAATCCGTCAATCCTATTAGCCCGTTGCTAACAGTCGATTGATAGTTTTTTGATTCGTTTTATGAACCACGGCAAATTTGACTAACCGCTTTTTACGATTTTTATCTTTTTTGGTCAGGATGTGGTTATGAAAGGCATGAGCCCTTTTAATTTTGCCAGTGCCCGTTTTTTTAAAACGCTTCTTGGCACTGGTATTCGTTTTCATTTTTGGCATAACTCCCCGTTTTGGAAATGCAAAAGTAAAAAAAATCGAGAAACTGAAAGCAGACAGTGCGGGAAAATCGTTATAAATTAAAACAGAAGGAATGCCTCTTCTTACTTCTTTTGACTTCGAGGGGCAATAAATGCAATCATGCGTCTTCCTTCAAGTTTAGGCATCTGTTCTACTGTGCCAACTTCTTGTAAACGTTCAGCAAATTTGAGCAGCATTAATTCCCCGCGCTCTTTAAAAAGGATCCCGCGTCCCTTGAACTGAACGTATGCTTTAACTTTAGCTCCCTTCATGAGAAATTTTTCCGCATGATTGGCCTTGAACTCAAAGTCGTGTTCATCGGTATTAGGAGTAAAGCGAACCTCTTTCACCTCGGTCTTCTTGGTGTTCGCTTTCATCTCCTTTTCCTTCTTCTTCTTTTCGTAGAGAAACTTATTGTAATCCACCATTTTGCAGACTGGCGGGTCGGCATTGGGTGAAATCTCTACCAGATCAAGCCCCTGGTCTTCGGCCATGCGCAAGGCCTCTTCGGTAGGATGAATGTCGGCATCTGCATTTTCCCCTACAACGCGAACCTCAGGTACACGAATGCGCTCGTTGACACGAAATTGTTCTTGTTTGTTTTTTAGTTGTTTCTTTTTAGGTCTTTTGCCCAAGTTGTTTTGCTCTTTTTGATGAAATAATAACTGTTACAAAGTACGTATAAATAAAAAAAGTTGATTGGTGAAACGCCACTTCCCACGAATCAATACGATTGAATATCATAAATCATCAATGCATGAAGGGGCAGAATTGTTCAGAATGATCGACTTATTGTTCAATCTCTTGCCGGATTTTTTCCTGAAACGTCTCAATGGTTTGCGAACCAAGATCACCTTCGGTGTGGCGCCTTACCGAAACCTCTCCCCTCTCCTTTTCATTTTGACCCACAATCAACATATAAGGAATTTTCTTGGTCTCAGCATCGCGGTTTTTCCTGCTGATCTTTTCATCCCTTGTGTCAATCACTCCGCGAATATCTTGTTTTTGCAAGGAACTTAAAACGTGTTGCGCATAGTCGATCACTTTGTCATTGATGGGCAGAATAGCCACTTGTTCAGGGGCGAGCCAAACAGGCAGATTGCCGCCACAATGCTCCAACAGAACGCCAATGAAGCGCTCAACGCATCCCGCACCATAAAATCGAGCTTTGGTCCATAAAAAGCCGCTTCACCATACTCGGGGACCGTTGACAAATCCTTCTCTTCAGCTGCTTCCATGATAGCATTTTCGGCCTTTTGCCAATTCTCATCGGAACCGATATAATTCTCTTGATCATGAGGATCACGCAGGGATACCTGGGCCGTAAAACCACCGAATCCGAGGCGTTCAAAAACCACCATGATCAGGTCGATCACGTTCGTGAATTCGGCTTTAAGCTGATCCGGAGTGCAGAAAATGTGAGCATCATCCTGTGTAAAACCGCGCGCTCGAACCAAGCCATTTAACTCACCCGACTGCTCATAGCGATAGACGGTACCGAATTCGAACACCCGGTAAGGAAGATCTCTATAAGAATGCATCTGCGACTTGTAAATTTCACAGTGATGCGGGCAGTTCATGGGCTTGAGCATGTATTCCTCGCCCTCGTGGGGTGTTTGAATGGGCCGGTACGAATCCTCACCGTATTTCTCATAGTGCCCGGATGTGATGTACAGATCCTTTTTGGCTATATGGGGTGTAATGACAGGCTTATAGCCCCTCCTCTCCTGCTCTTTGCGCATGAAGGCCTGGAGCGTTTCCCGCACAATGGCGCCTTTGGGCGTCCACATGGGAAGACCGGGGCCTACCTTATCGGAAAAAGTGAAGAGGTCGAGCTCCTTGCCCAATTTGCGATGATCGCGCTTTTTGGCCTCCTCGAGCTGCTCGAGATAGTCATCGAGCTCCTTTTGTTTGGGAAAGGTAATGCCGTAAATGCGTGTGAGCATCTTGTTGTTCTCATCACCGCGCCAATAGGCACCTGCTATATTGAGTAGCTTAACGGCTTTGATATAACCGGTGTGCGGTATATGAGGCCCACGGCACAAATCGATAAAATGGCCCTGCTTATAAAAACTGATATCACCATCATCCAGCTCATCGATTAACGCCAGCTTGTATTCATCGCCTTTTTGCTTGAAAAAATTGAGAGCCTCCTCTTTGGACACCTCCTGGCGTTCAAATACCTCTTTCTTTTGCGCGTGCTCCTTCATCTTCTCCTCGATCTCAGGTAGCTCATCAGGCGTTAGTTCACGGCCGCCAAGATCCACATCGTAATAAAAGCCGTTCTCAATGGGCGGCCCAATACCGAACTTAACACCCGGATAGAGGTCTTCCAACGCCTCGGCCATCAAATGAGCTGACGAATGCCAAAAAGCCTTCTTGCCCCCTTCATCATCCCATTTCAGTAATTCGAGATTCGCATCTGCATAAAGGTGGCGATTCGCATCCACAATCTCTCCATTGACACGGGCGGAAAGCACTTCCTTAGCCAGGGCAGGATGAATCTCCTTCGCAATATCGACTGGAGTTGCCCCTTCTTCTACCTTTTTCTTGCTGCCGTCCGGTAAAGTAATTTCTATCATAATAATTACACTGGTCTTGCTAATAATTTATGAGGAATTTCTTTGAATCTTTAAAATGAAAGATGAAGAATCTCTTCCAAGATGTGAGAGCAGCTTTTGTGTTACATTTCTTTCCCTTCATTGATACGTTTCATACCTTTTTGTGCCAATTCGTAATCGGGTTTAATACCAAGAGCTTGCCTGTAATTACGTTTGGCCTTTTCATGATCACCCTGCGATTCTGCCGTTAACCCGATATTGTAAAAAGCTTTTCCGTATTGGGGCTCAATTTCAATAATATCTTTATAGAACTTCTTGGCTTTTGCATAATTGGACCTCTCCTGGTGGAACATCGCTTTGCCATAAAAAGCGTCAACACTGTTTGAATCTACCTCCAGGGCGTTGTCAAAATAGTCCAGTGCTAAATCATCGTTTTTAGTACTGTGGAGGAGGCCGAGTTGCATGTAGGCATCGTGCATATTGGGATCTTGCTCAACGGCCGTTTGTAGATTACTGATGGCTTTGGATGTATCACCTATTTCCTTAAAAATTAACCCTTTTACCATATAGCCATCAGCCAGGTACATGTTTTGTTGAAGAGCTTTATCAACATTGGTAATGGCTTTATCATGCTCTTTTAGATAGTAGTGATACCGCCCTAACCTGACTAACAATTCAGGATTGTCGGGATTTTCCTCAAGAGCTTTTTGAATTGTGTTAATGGCGCGGGTTATATTCTGTTGCTCCAAAAACAAATCAGACAGTGAGAGGTAGTACTTAGCCTTTGTTGAATCTCTTTTCAGTGCCTCGTATAGATCATTCATGGAATATTTTAGCTTACCTGCTTTTCTGTAAGCTAAGGCCCGTTGATAGTACAGCTCCGGTTTATTCTTGTTCTGCTGGATTTTTTTATTCAACTGCCGGATATTATAGGGCTGCTTCCCGCTTTGTTCAATATTTTGCTTGGCTCGTTTCTCTTCTTCTGTAAGTTTGGGTTTTTGATCATTCTTCTGCTTCTCTTGGTCAGCATTGTTTTGGCAACTGCCTAAGAGTAAAATGACTACGATACCAACATAATAAATTCGTACATTTATCATACGGTTGCAAATTTAGAGCAAAATCTGTAATGCAAAGGATATTTGTGCTATGAAATGTTCTATGGAAAAGAGCTCCCTTTCTACTAACGTTTTTGAATTGATGGGCATTATCCGTTATTTCATGGCGTCTGTCATAATTTTTCGTCACCCTGTCATAAATTTACCATAATCATGCCACACATTAAAATAGTTTTAAATAATAATAGGAATTATATTCACGTTTTAGGTCTTCATGTGCTTTTGTTGGTGTCTGCTTCCTTGACCGGTTGTCAAGAGGAAGGATGCACAGATCCTGAAGCCATCAACTACAATCAAGATGCAGATAAAAGCTGTGGCGGATGTTGCGAATATCCTGACAATGCCACAGTGGAGGTCAAAATGAGCCACAATATTGATGGGCAGCCATTGGAACTGAACAAAATGCAGTTCGCCAATCCATTTGGCCGGGAATACGAGGTGACGAAGCTTCGTTATTATGTTTCTGACTTCCGTTTCCATCGAGATGATGGTACAGTGTACGATGCCGATATGTACCAATTAATCAATTTGGAGGAAGATAAAACCATGACGTTTACAATACCTAAAGTTCCAAGCGATGATTACACGAAGGTTTCATTCTACTTTGGGCTCGATGAGGAGAAGAATCAAGATAATGCGCTGCCGGACGAGGAGACCGTGATGCCCTGGCCTGAACCACTTGGCGATGGCTATCATTTTATGCAGCAAGAGGGCTTTTACAAAGATTCATCGGGCAGTAAAATTGCATTTAACACCCATATGGGCAAGAAAAAAGTCAATGATTCCACCTTTGAGAACAATCATATCACCATCAACCTGGCTAATTCAGACATATCGGTTGACGATAAAACATGGACAATGGATATTGCCATGAACATCAACGAGTGGTATACCAACCCGAATGATTACGACTTCCCTGATTTTGGACAGGGTATCATGGGGAACGGTCAAGCACAGCAAACCCTTCATGAAAACGGGGCAAATGCCTTTACCTTAACAAACAAAAGTGAAGCAAACTAACACCATGTTATCAAGTGTCTGCTCCTTCTTATCCAGTGCCCGTATCATCAAAGTCCTCTTATTGGGGCCTTTGATTTCTTTGTTGCTTAATATGGCATGTGAAAAAGACCCCGTTTTGCAGAAAGATAAAGAAACCAATAGTAATTATACTTATGATCCAACGCCTTATGAATTTGATTTACCAAATGACGTGCCTCAGTTTGATGTGCCGGAAGATAATCCTACAACAGAAGAGGGTGTAGAGCTGGGGCGGATGTTATTTTAAGATCCCATTTTGTCCGGTAACAGTACGCTCTCCTGTGGCGG
>PXTV01000215.1:11548-13224 GCA_003022985.1 Bacteroidetes bacterium SW_11_45_7
AGGATTTATCTTTTACAGATAATGCGCAATTTTCACCCGGTATTGACGGAAGCACCGGTAACAGGAACGCTATGAAACTTGTCAACGTGGCCTATAATGAGAAGTTCAATTGGCACGGATCGGCTAACTCGCTCGAGGATCAAGCATTGGAGCCGGTCACCAATCCGGTTGAGATGAAAGCTGAGTGGCCCAATGTTGTAGAACGAATCCAACAAACGGAGCGCTATCCCAAACGGTTTGGGGAGGCATTTGATACAGCTAATGTAACCAAGGAGAGGGTTGTCAAAGCCATTGCTCAATTCGAGCGCACATTGCTCTCGTTTAACTCGAAATACGATAAAGTGCAGCGACAAGAAGCATTCTTCACTCAGGCCGAATTGAGAGGACAGGACCTTTATTTCTCCGAAGACGGTGATTGTTTTCACTGTCATGGCGGCCCTCTGTTAACAGATCAAGAGTTTCATAACAACGGGCTCGATTCAATTTTCAGCGATGACCCGGGGCGTTACGAGATCACCGGTGATCCGCTGGATAAAGGATTGTTTAAGTCCCCAACCTTACGCAATATTGAGCTAACAGCGCCTTACATGCACGATGGCCGGTTTAGTACGCTACGGGAAGTCATCAACCATTACAGCAACAGCGTGACAAAATCCAAGACCATCGATCCGCTCATGAAAAAAGCGGATCAAGGCGGTCTTCAATTAACCGAACAAGAAAAGGATGATCTTATAGCTTTTCTCAAGACACTGACGGATAAGGAATTCATCAACAACGAAGAGCACTCCAATCCGTTCAAGTAAGCTCCTTGCATTGACCATGCTTCAAGCTACATGTCTGTCAAGCCTTTGTAAGCCGTCACTTCCATTTCAATTTTCATGCGTTCATCGGCAAGGCCGGCTGAGATCATGGTGGAGGTTGGTCTGATGGCACCGAAATATTGCCGCAAAAGTGGATGGCACCTGGGAAATTCATCTGCATCTGGCACAATGTGGAGAATACGAACGATATTGGTCAAAGATGCATCAGCTTGCGCCAATGCGCTTTGAATATTCCGAATACACTGGTCGGCTTGCTCCACGATATCGTCAGAAATGGACATGGTATTGTAGTCAAAGCCGGTGGTGCCGGAAACAAAGATCCAATCCCCCACTACCACTGCTCGTGAATAGCCCACTTCTTCTTCAAACCGGGAGCCGGAACTGATCCGTTTTCTTTGCATATTGATTCGATTCAAGTGAGTGGTCAGCTTTCTCTGGCAACCCCAACCTGTTCATAGAGCCAATCCATAAAATCGTTGTTGCCTTCCTTGACGGGGAGTACCAACATGCATGGGCAATCGTAACTGTGCAATTCATATACACGGTCCATCAGCTTGTCATTGAGGGACTCATCCGTTTTGGCAATGAGGATGGTCTCGTTATCGGAATCGATCCGGCCTTGCCACCAGAACATGGACGTCATCCCATCCAGGATATTCACACAAGCAGCTAAGCGTTCTTCGATCAACTTGCCGCCTATGAATTTGGCCTCTTCCTTATCGGATGTCGTGATATAAACAAAATTGATCATGGCATTTCATTTTTTTGGATTGATGCACATCAAAATTCAGCTCATGTAAAATATGAGCAAAAGTTCACCTTACTCCTCAGTAACGATTAGCTTCTCGGCAATAG
>PXTV01000215.1:13242-14616 GCA_003022985.1 Bacteroidetes bacterium SW_11_45_7
GTATCAACCGTGCAAAAATAAACGCCTGTTGGCCATTCTTCAACATGAAATTGAAGCTCTTGAAGCCCTGTCTCTCCCACCGATTTAGCAACTATTTTTGTTCCTGTGACATCGTAAACTGTCACCTTATTGATGGCTGATGAAGATGTTTGGTCAAAACGGAGTGTGACAATATCGGAAGCTGGATTGGGATATAGGGTGATGCTGTTTTGACCACCACTTGAGGATGTTATATCAACATTCGTGTCAATTGGCTCATCTTCCTGCCCCTGCCCATACACACCTAAACCGCCACGCCAGTTACCGATCACCAATTCTGTTGTATCGTCATGATTCAAATCGGCAGCCGTGGGATGAGAGCGTCTGCCAAGCCGTATGTTGGAATAATACTCATCGATTAGAGGAAATGTGCCACCACTTACACTATCCTGCAGGAACTCATAAATGTAAATGTGCCCGTTTTTATTGCCACTGAGTAAATAAGGATGGCCTGTTGTATCGAGCGTAGTGATAACAGGTGAGCTGAAACCTGAAAAGTCATTCGGGTCCCTTGTATCCACCCCGCCAAAGAAATCATCCGTAGCTGCTGCTGGAAAGCTCGGTGACGAAGAGGTTCCCTTGTTTTGGAAATAATTCAGATTCCCGTTCCGCTCCCCTACGATCAAATCCAATGGCCCATCATCATTGACATCGTAAAGAAACGGTGTACTGTGAGATCCCACATTACTATTGGGAACCACTGAGGCATTCAACGTTAAACTGATAGGATTACCTGCACCGGCAGTGTTCTCATAATACTGCAATTCCCCTTCACTGTTTCCCATCATCATATCCATATCACCATCATTGTCCAGATCACCGAATGTTGGATGAAGGGAATGGACGTTGGCCGGTAGTTTCTGCTTCAAACCGGCCAGGTTGCGCTCAACCACCTCAAATGCAGGCTCTTGACGCGTTCCAATATTCTCCAGCAAAGTAAGAGAAGCAACAGCAGAACCACTGGTATCGTAATAGCCGTAATTGCCCACCACCAAATCAGGCAGTGAATCGTTATTGTAATCCACAACGGAAGGGTGAGCCCCTTTTCCAAGATCGATCATATCGCCCACTAAAAATGAATCCGTTTGAAAAGTGAAATGGGCGCTATCTTCTGTTCCGGTATTCTTGTAGAACCAGCTGCAAGCTCGTGACCTGGCTTGATCACCCCTGGCATTAGGAGCCACCAGAAGATCTTTACGTCCATCATTATCAACGTCCGGATGAAAAGGGGCCGGAAATGTGGCTACATCTACGGGCTTGTCATAGGAAGGAAACGCAGTGTCCTGGCTGACGATCTTAGCTGAATCGGTTGTGCCCCCGTTGCTAAGGTAGATG
>PXTV01000215.1:14644-17724 GCA_003022985.1 Bacteroidetes bacterium SW_11_45_7
CTCGGCACTTGACGCGCCTGCCTCCCGGAAAATGCCCCAACAATCACTGGCTAACTTAAACAGGTCGTCACCGGCACAATTGCCCTGTGTTTCCATGGATTGATTCTCGTAGTAGTTTAGTGTGGCCCCAAAATTGGGAAATGCTAACACATCCAGATCGCCATCACCATTAATATCATTTATGGCGGGTATCCCGTTGCGGGAAGCGTAGATATTCACAGGCCCGTTGAATCCATTGAATATTAAGGAGTCGCGATTCGTGAAAGTGAGCAAGCTATCACTTGTATAACTACCTTCATAGAAGCGGATGGAGCCGGGGTCCGAAGTCATAATATCCGCTACCCCGTCACAATTGAAATCTCTTAACAACGCCCACTCGATCATGGAAGGAAAGTACCGGCTGAGAGAAGGCGCATACTTATAAGCAGCCGAGTCATTGATGCCTTGATTGACAAACGTGATGGGATGATTGCCGGAGCGATCAAAAACGAACAAATCCTCAAGGCCGTCCTGATTCAAATCGGCCCTCGAAAACTGCGGATTGTTGAATCCGCCTGCCCAGGGGAGAGCGAGCTTATTTCCATCCTGAACAACAGGAATGTCCGATAAAGGGGAAAGGGTTGGGGGCTGTGCTTGGGTTGTTAAAACCCAAACAACAATGAAAGAACAACTAATCAAATACTTTACCATTGTAGCAAGATCTTCAACACGTTATGAAAGAGGTATTCGTTAAAACTACCGGTCGGACGGCTTTTCCCAATGTGACGAACCAATGATCAAAATAATAAAGTTCAGCCGTCCGGCCGGTTTTGAGTTCCCCCTTGGCACCCTCATGTGCCTTATTCTATTCTTGATTTTAACGTAATATCACTTTACGGGTGGCTTGTTTCCCGCCCTTTTGAATCCTGACAAAAAACAAGCCAGACGGGATGTCAGCAGCCTTTCCCCGAGTATTGAACATTTTGATGATCGTTTTTTGATCCTGGTCAGCTTTGCTAAACCTGATGGTTATTTGCTCTTCAGCCGGATTGGGGAAGAGACTCAGATCAAAGGTTGATACACTTTGATCTTTGATCCCAATGCCAATCGAATCGGATTGGGAAAACAACTTGAGGCCTCCTCGATAATTCCCGATGATCATTTCCCGGTCCTGATCACCATTGAGATCGGCAACAGCTGCTTGTACCCGTTCCCCATGATCGGTTTGCGTAAGCTGATCAGTAATTTCAGGAAACGCGCCTGAAGTAAGACTATCCCTGTCGAATTCGTAAAGGTGTACATAGCCCGCTTTTGCGCCCACAAGAAGGTAGGGCTGAGCTGTTGCATCCAGTTTTGTGACCTGAGGCCTGCTATATCCCTCTATAAAACCGGGCTGTCTTACGTCCACTTCTCCAAGCGTGTTATTGGTAGCGGAGGAATTAAAATCCGGGGGGGAAGCTGTACCAATATTTTCAAAATACAAAAGGTTGCCCTGTTTACGGCCAATGATCAAATCGAGCAATCCGTCACTGTTGGCATCGTAAAGGAATGGGGCGCTAAACTGGCCAACATCTATCCCCTTGTAATTAGCATTTTGCAGGGAAAAACTCGCATTGCCTTGTGAGCCCGTATTATCGAAAAGAATGAGTGTTCCATCCTCATTGCCGGTTATCATTTCCTTTTGCCCGTCATCATCAATATCGCCAAAAGTTGGTGTGAGGTTTTTCTGATTCAGGGAACCAAGGCCGCTGAAATCGCGAGTTACCAATTCAAAAGACAAGTTGCCATTGGTTGTAGTATTTTCGAGCAAAGCGAGCTTACTAATGAAAGAACTTGTTGACGAAAAGTAACCTGAATTGCCAATCACAATATCCTGCTTACCGTCATCATTGTAATCGATAAATGCCGGATAGGCTCCTTCGCCAAAATCGAGCATGTTTTGGGTAAGGAAGGTATCGGTCTGCCAGGTGAATGTTTGGTTGCTCATGGTGCCTGTATTTTTGTAATACGAAACACAGGCGTAGTTGCGGGAACCATTGGCAGCATTTGTTGAAACCAGTAAGTCATCAACCCCATCATTATCAACGTCCATGTGAAACGGAACGGGGAAATAGGGCAGATCAACAGATCGATCATAAGACGGAAAAAGCGTGTCCTGTGCCATAATTTCAGCGGTATCGGGCGTTCCTTCGTTTTTCAGCCGGTTGATGCTGTTAAAACTCAAACTACCCATGAGCAGGTCCTGCACATTGTCGCCATCTTCATCAAACGCTACCATTGATGCACCTGCATGGGCTGCGCCCTGGTTTGTTTTGGGTGTTAAGGTGCTGCAGCTATCCTTTATTGTAGCTTTTCTTGATAAGCCGCTTTCGTAAATATTGGCCCAGCATTCATCCACCACTTCGTAGATCACAGTATCCCCGCATGTGCCGGTCAATTCCATAGATTGATTTTCCAGGTAAATGATAAAGCTATTGTCGATTTGATCATACGTAAGCAAATCCAAATCACCATCATTGTTGATATCCTTACAAGCCGGTACATTTTGTGGATTGACGTAAATTGGACTAACACCTGTAATACCATCTTTTTCAAGGACCCCGTCAGCCGTAAATTGAATCTCCCCATTACTGTTGTAAGCGCCAGGGTAAACGCCAGCGTTATTGGTGTTTTTCGATGTTAAGATATCATTGATCCCATCGCAGTTAATATCGCGGATTTTCATCCAACCGGTAACATCGGGGAGATGTTGTTCATACTCGTGTGCATAAGAGAAAGAAACCTGGCCGCTATTTCCATTATTGATAAATGTCATTAGCTCAGCATCACTGCGTTCAAACACAACAAGGTCTCTTGTCCCATCATCGTTCAAATCAACCTTCCCGAAGTGAGCATTATTCAATCCTCCTGCCCACGGGTTGGTAATTTGTGCTCCACTTTCCGTCACCGGTACATTATCAACCCTTATAAACTTATTCTGTGCAATTGCAATGTTGCTGCCTACTAACACCAGGAGGAAAAGCCCTATTGGTAATATGCGCATAATTGATCTTTCATTTTTGGTAACTACTCAGTCTCAGTAAGATAGTCACTCCCGATTC
>PXTV01000215.1:17808-18564 GCA_003022985.1 Bacteroidetes bacterium SW_11_45_7
GTCTTGGTTACTTAGTGTCTCCCCATGTCAAGCATCGGGAGTGGCAAAACTGCTTATCATTGAATAGAAAGTAAAAACGAATAGAGTGATTGGTTACCATTTTTGTAATGAAGGAACCTTGAACTTAAGAAATTCAGTACAGATTTCCTCAATTTCTGTTGCCATGCTTTTTATATTTGGTTAAGGTTCAACTTCTATTGCCAACAAAAGCTATTTATGCCATCTATCCATTATCTCCGCCAGGGAACAGTCCTATTGCTCTACATCGCGTTGGTTCTATTACCCTATCATTATGCGAATGGCGAGGGTTCGAGCTTTACCAACCAAGTAGCGGATGTCAAGATTGACCTAAAAGGGGAAGCTGACAGCCCCTCTCTGATTCTCACACTTCAAGACCAGGAGAGCAACCCATTAATGGCTGCCGACTCCATGTATCCTGTTCAAATCGGTGACGAAACAACCTCTTTTCGCTTTACAAACGGCCAGACAATCATCAGTGGCGATCAACTACCAGAAAAGGGCATCGTCTATATCAAGCCCCAGGACCAAATCGATACAGACGGCAAGATCTATTACCTGGAGTACAGCAACGATGTACTGATCAGCATACCGTTCTGGCTCTCGTTGCTTCCTCCCCTTATTGCAATTGCCTTTGCCCTGATCTTCCGCGAGGTATTTATCTCCCTTTTCGTAGGTATTTGGGCAGGCGCCTTTATCGCGCTCGGCATGCAACCGGAACTTATTCTCAAGAGCCTG
>PXTV01000216.1 GCA_003022985.1 Bacteroidetes bacterium SW_11_45_7
CAAAGTTATTCAGGAAGAGGATGTGCTCAACGTTCAACTCGAAAAACTCGATCAGGAAGGCCATGTTCAAGATGAGGGCATCACCCATGAAACATCCATTCTTGTTGATATGCTGAAACAGGGTGAAACAAAGGATAAGATCACAGCTATGAAGGGGGATGAGGAGAATGACGAAGTGGTGATCGAAGACCTTTTCAGCATGATGGATAAGGAAAAGGACGAAATTGCTAAGAATATCCTTGGCGTGGATACCGAAAATCAGAATGTTGAGGAGATCAGTCCACGCTTCAAAATGAAGCTTAACGATATTCAGCGCGTTGAGCCGGCTGAATTGAATCAGGAATTTTTTGATAAGTTGTATGGAGAAGGCGAGGTTACTTCTGAAGATGAGTTCCGTGAAAAAATAAGGGGAGAAATCGAAAAATCCTTTGAAAGCAATGCTGACAAGCAATTTGCCAATGACATGGCAAAAAGAATGATCGAAGAACTGGAGGTTTCTTTACCGGATGACTTTTTGAAAAGGTGGATTCAAAAAACCAATGAAAATCCAATTTCAGAAGAACAGGTAGAAGAAGAATACGAATCGTTCAGGAAAAACCTCAAGTGGTATTTGATTGTTGATAAGGTTCTTCGCGAAAAAGAACTCGATGTGCAGGAAGATGAGGTACGTGAGCAGATGAAGCAAATGGTCCAGGCCCGGTTCGATCCGTCCGGTCAATATTTTGACGATCAGTCCTTGGGGCAATTAGCCGATAGCATCATGCAGGATGATAAGCAAAAGAACCAGATTTACGAACAGCTGCGCGAACAGAAAGCAGCCAAAGCACTTCAGGATATTCTCGACCTGCAGGAACAAGAGGTAACTTATAACGAATTTGTCGAAATCACCCAAAATCAAACGCAGAATGAATCAGAACCAGAAGGATGAATTTATCAAATATGCTGTCAAGGATCAGGGTTTGAACAGCATGCATGTTGAAAGCTATATCGACTCAACAATCAAGTCCCAAACGCCCTACATTATCGAAGAGCGGCCCATGAATATCCAGCCGCTGGATGTTTTTTCCCGCCTGATGATGGACAGGATCATTTTCCTGGGCATGCCCATTAACGATCACCTTGCCAATATTATTCAGGCGCAGTTGCTGTTTCTGGAGTCAAATGATCCCTCGCGCGATATCCAGATTTACCTCAATAGTCCTGGCGGGATGGTTTATGCCGGCTTGGGGATTTATGATACCATGCAGTACATAGCACCTAATGTGGCAACCATTTGCACAGGGATGGCCGCTTCCATGGGGGCTATCATTTTAGCAGCTGGAACTGATGGAAAACGTTCTGCCCTTACGCACAGTAGGGTGATGATTCATCAACCCTTAGGTGGTGTACAGGGTCAGGCAAGTGATATTGAGATCACAGCTAATGAAATCCTGAAATTAAAGAAAGAACTTTATACCATCATCAGTAATCACACAGGGCAAACCTTTAAGAAAGTGGAAAAAGATTCCGATCGCGATTACTGGATGGTAGCTCAAGAGGCTAAAGAATACGGCATGATCGATGAAGTGCTGACAAAAAATAGCCCGAAAAAAGATCAAGAAGAGACCTGACTATGAACAAGGAAAAGGACATCAGTTGCTCGTTTTGCGGTCGCAAGAAGAATGAGGTGATGATTTTGATTGCCGGGATCGACTCCCACATATGCGAGAAGTGTGTGGCGCAAGCCCAGCAGATCATCGATGAAGAAGTAACGCAGCAAGACGATCAATTCGATTTCACGCTTCCCAAGGATGTCAAGCCGATCGATATTTACAATTATCTCCAGGAGTACGTCATTGGCCAGGAAGAGGCAAAACGAGCAATTTCTGTTGCTGTTTACAACCACTACAAGCGGATAAGCCAGAAATTCGACAGCGATATCGATATCGAAAAAGCGAATATTGCCATGGTTGGCGAAACGGGCACCGGGAAAACGCTCATTGCCAAATCCATAGCGAACTTCCTGAATGTACCGTTTGCCATAGTTGATGCTACTGTCTTCACGGAGGCCGGCTATGTTGGCGAGGATGTGGAAAGCATCCTTTCACGCTTATTGCAAGCTGCCAATTACGATGTGAAGGCTGCTCAGAAAGGGATTGTATATGTAGACGAAATCGACAAAGTGGCACGTAAGGGAGACAATCCTTCTGTCACGCGCGATGTTTCCGGGGAGGGTGTGCAACAATCCCTGTTAAAACTGCTCGAGGGGGCCGAAGTATCTGTGCCCGCCCAGGGTGGCCGCAAACACCCGGAACAGAAGATGATCAAAGTTGATACAAGTAATATCTTATTTATCTGTGGCGGTGCATTTGACGGCCTTGAACGTGTCATTGCCAAGCGGCTTCAAACACAGGTGATCGGCTATGGCGCTCAGAAGAACAAGGAAAACATCGACAAGAAAAACATGCTTCAGTACGTGAGTCCTCAAGACTTGCGCTCCTTTGGCTTGATTCCCGAGATCATAGGGCGTTTGCCTGTGCTCACCCATCTGCATCCGCTGGATCAAGAAGCACTGAAAGCCATTTTACGCGAACCCAAGAATGCCCTCATCAAGCAGTATCAGAAACTCTTTGAGCTGGATGGCATTCAACTCGAGTTCGAAGAAGATGCACTCGACTTTATCGTGGAAAAAGCCGAGGAATTTAAACTTGGCGCAAGGGGCTTGCGCTCAATCCTTGAGGCCGTGATGACTGACGCAATGTTCGACTTACCTTCTAAAGGTGATGTTTCCCAATTCAATGTTGATCTTCAATATGCCAAGGAAAAGCTAGACAGCTCCAAGATGAAGAAGTTGAAGGCGGCTTAGGTGTTTTGAATCTTAGTCACGTAAGAAAAGCCAACGGCTACTCGGTGCTGTTGGCTTTTTTTTGTCCTTGTTGTTAATTGGGAGAAGTCATTTTTTAACAGATGGCGGTAATTGCTAAAGCCGTTTGCCTTCAATGGAAAATCGAGTAAGCTGTAAGGAAAAGAAATACAGATGGTAATTACCTGGATGAGGCGCTGGCAGAACCCGGCAGGGAGTCAGCTTCCTCAACCATTTTCTTGAGCAGGGTGCGAGCTCTCGCTAATTGGGATTTGGAAGTGCCTTCGCTAATGCCGAGCAGTTTGGCGATTTCTTTATGGGAATAACCTTCTACAGCGTAAAGATTAAAGATGGTTCTGTAGCCGGGCGATAATTGCTGCACCATTTTGATCAGGTCTTCACTGTCAAGCAAGTCGTAATAATCGTCTTCAATATCGATTTCGGTTTCCTCATCATCGAGGATTGGATAAACGCGTACTGCTTTACGGAAGTGTTCAATGGCAGTGTTGATGAAAATCCTGCGTAGCCAACCTTCGAGAGAGCCTTCTTTCCGGAAGTTTTTGATATACTTGAAGACCTTGACAAAACCTTCCTGCAAAATGTCCTCAGCGGTGTGGTAGTCCTTTGCGTAGCGAAGACAAAGACCGAACATCTTAGGGGCGAAGTGGTTATAGAGAGCTTTTTGGTATTGTAGTACGGATTGTACACACCCGTCTATCACTTCATCTTGTTGATATTGGCCTATTTTGTTGGTTTTCATGCTTCGATTATCGCCTTAAATATAAGAATACATTTTGAATTTGGCCAAACAGTTTCTTATTAATTTAGTGATCGGATAGGTAAAAACTTCGCCTTTTGTGTAACGGTTTATTCATCATTGTAGTCTGTCAAAAAATCAACGAGTTGTTCTACCGCCTGCCCCCTATGGCTTATGCTATTTTTGCTTGTGAGATCCATTTCAGCCAATGAATCTTTGTATCCCCCGGGCCGGAAGACGGGATCATAACCAAAACCGCCTTTGCCTTGTTTTGCATTAAGTATCTCACCTTCCATCGTGCCTTCAAATATTTGCCACTCCTCGCGAAATATAAGGGCAATAATGGTTCTGAAACGGGCAGTCCGTTGGGGAATATTCTGCAGCTTTTTGAGCAGCAGAGCAATATTGGCTTCATCGTCTTTTTCCTCTCCTGCGTATCTTGCCGAGTAGACACCAGGTTCACCATCAAGAGCATCCACTTCCAGCCCTGTATCTTCGGCAAAACAATCCACACCTAATTTTTTGTGGACGTAGCTTGCTTTTTCCAGGGCATTGGCCTTAAGTGTGTCATGTGTCTCAGGCAATTGGTCCGTTAAACCACTTTCCTTCAAACCCTTCAAAATAAGCTGATCACCAATGGCCGCTTGTACTTCCTCAATCTTATTCTTGTTATTCGTTGCAAATACGAATTCTTGGGGAGATGCCTCAAACGTTTGTGGTTCCATTGGCCATCATTTTGGGAAGCTGTTTGAAATGAAGCCACATTTCCCGTTTCTCGTTGTTTGCGTTAGCAATTAGTTCTTTGAGGGGGTGCGTGAAGAAAAGCAGCTTGTTTTCGATGCGAAAAAAGCGATTGCGCGGTGCTTTTACTGTGAGGCCAACCTCCCCGGCTGTTGGCCCCAAAAAGACACAAGCTTCGAATGAGAAATGATGCAACAGGTAGCAAAATGCTTTTTGAGGAAGATCATCAGCATTGATGAGATAGATGTCATCGATTTCAAAACCTACCGCTTTGAGAAGTTTGGTTAGAGGCTGATACTGATTTGACGGTAATTCATGCCCCTCGTTGCACTGGTAGACCACCAGCGTTTTTTTCTTATTTTTGCCTTCGAGAGTCATTTGACAGGGATCGGAGGACAAGGCTTTTGTATAGTATTTCTCATCAACTACATAAAGCGGCTGCTGCTCGAACAACTGTCCGATTGTCAAGCTATTTTTGGAAATGAGCATGGCGATAACTTTAAGTATGACAAAGTTATTCTCATTTCAAATAATTTTGGTAATTTAATTGATCATCATCATTAGCGTATTATGAGTTATCAGATCGATATTCACACTACGAACCAGTCGCGGCTCAACGAGCTCGATTTCGCCAATATTCCTTTTGGCAAGGTGTTTTCTGATCACATGTTCATAGCCGATTACAGGGATGGCAAGTGGCAAAATTGCCGTATTGAACCCTACGGACGCTTGTCTATTTCGCCTGCTATGTCAGGGCTTCATTACGGCCAGGAGATTTTTGAAGGCATGAAGGCCTTTAAGGATCAGGAAGGGAATCCGCAATTGTTCCGGCCCGAAATGAACGTGAATCGCTTTAATCGTTCAGCGAAACGCATGGCCATGCCGGATGTGCCCGATGAGCTTTTCCTCGAAGCGATGAAAAAACTCGTGGCTCTTGACAAGGATTGGATCCCAACCGGTGAGGAAAGTGCTTTGTATATCAGACCCTTCATGTTCGCAACTGATGAATACATTGGCGTTCAACCATCCAATACGTTCAGGTTTATCATTTTTACATGTCCGGTAGGAGCTTATTATACCAAGCCCGTTAGCGTGATGGTTTCCGAAGAGTATGTGCGCGCATTTCCGGGTGGAGTGGGCGATTCGAAAGTTGCCGGCAATTACGGTGCTGCCATGATGCCCTACACAGTTGCCAAGGAGCACGGCTACAACCAAATGCTGTGGATGGACGGGTACGAGTTTAAATACGTCCAGGAAATTGGCACCATGAATGTGTTTTTCCGGATTGGCGATACATTTGTCACGCCTTCATTGGATGAAAAAACCATTTTAGAGGGTGTTACCCGTGACAGCGTCATCGAGCTTCTTCGCGATAAAGGGTACAATGTGGAAACGAGGCGCGTAAGCATTGATGAGGTGCTGGAAGCCCATCAACAAGGCAAACTCAAGGACGCTTTTGGTACCGGCACAGCAGCCACCATTACACACATTGTCACAATTGGCTATCGCGGTACTGACTACGAATTGCCGCCAGTGGAAAAACGCGAGGTCTCAACCCAATTGAAACAAGACCTCCAGCACATCCGCACATCAAAGGTTTCCGATTCCCATAACTGGGTGCATAAAATCCAGGAAGAACCCTTAGCAGTTAATAAGTAGATGTTTTCTCTTTCCTAATTCTCTGTTCATCTTCATTTGCTTACCCTCTTTTGTCATCGTTTGATGAATACGAGCCGGTTTCTTATGAACAACGCAGGTGGCTCATAAGTTGATTGGATGTTGCGGATCAGGGAGTACAGGAAGTCATTTTTGATGAGGATACATAGCCGTTATCCAAGAGTATCGATCTTTGCCATTCCTGGTAACAGATTTCATCTATTTTTGCCATCAGAAGGAGGTTCTAACGAATGTATCTTGTTATAGCAGGAACCAACCGAAAACAAAGTGCAACACTAAAGATTGCTCAACATTACCATGAGGAGCTTCAAAAGCGGGATGAAGACAGCTGCCTTTTTGCCTTGGAAGACTTGCCATTGGATTTTTTCTTCCCTCAGATGTACGATCAAACGAATGAAGCGCTTAGAAATATTCAAGAAAATTGGGTGATTCCTGCCGATAAGTTCATTTTTGTGTTCCCGGAATACAACGGCAGCTTTCCCGGAGTGCTGAAGGCGTTTATCGATGCGTGTGATGTTGAGCGCGCTTTTCACCACAAAAAAGCTGCTTTGGTTGGTATTTCGGCAGGGCGTGGCGGTAATCTCCGCGGCATGGATCATCTCACGGGTGTGTTGCACCACTTAAAAGTCAGTGTTGTACCTGATCCGTTGCCCATTTCTTCCATTTTTAAGCTGTTCGATGATGCAGGGACCCTTGTTAATGATGAAGCTCGTCAGCGTATTTGCCAACAAATTGACGCATTCCAAACGTTTTAACAAGATGATCTATCAAAACTTTTGCCGAGGTCTTGCAATGATTATGCTCGCCTTTCTTGTAACAAGTTGTGGCAGTGAGAAGTCCGGAACCCAAAAGGTCTTCCGCTACAATCAGGCCTCGGGTGTTACATCGCTCGATCCCGCTTTTGCTAAAGATCAGGCGAATATCTGGGCCATCAATCAGATCTTTAACAGTTTGGTTCAATTTAATAATGATCTGGAAATTCAACCGGCCATTGCCAAAAGCTGGGATGTTTCCGATGATGGGCTCACGTATACATTTCACCTGCGGGATGACGTCTACTTCCACGATCACAAGGTATTTGAGGATAAAGAGCAACGGAAAGTTGATGCCCGGGACGTGGCCTATTCGTTAAGGCGCCTTATCGCCCCCGATCTCGCTTCTCCCGGAGCCTGGATTTTTAACGATAAGGTAGAAGGGCCTGAAGCCTTCAAGGCCATTGATGACTCAACCTTTCAGCTTACGCTTAAACAGCCGTTTGGCCCACTTCTCGGCCTCTTGACCATGCAGTATACATCCATTGTACCTCAGGAAATCGTGGACCATTACGGCCAGGAATTCCGGACCAACCCGGTAGGGACGGGGCCTTTTGAGATGAACAAGTGGAAAGAAGGCGATGTCTTACTCTTGCGGAAAAACGATAACTACTTTGAGACAAGAAACGGAGACCGGTTACCTTACTTAGATGCTGTGCGGATCTCCTTTATCGATAACAAAAATACGGCCTACCTGAAATTCAGGCAGGGCGAGCTCGATTTCCTGTCCGGCATCAGTGCTAACGGAATCCGGCCAATTGAAGGATGAGTTGAAGAACGAGATCAACCTTTATCGCAGTCCTTATCTGAATACGGAATACCTCGGCTTCATGATGGACTCATCGAACCTGCCCAATGACCATCCTATACGGAATAAGTACGTAAGAAAAGCGATCAACTACGGGTTTGACCGGGGTGAGATGATTCAATACCTGCGCAACAATATAGGGCGACCTGCGAGGTCTGGCTTTGTTCCCTATGGCCTTCCGAGTTTTGACTCATCCGGGGTTGATGGCTATCGCTACAATCCTTCCAGGGCCAAACAACTGCTGAAGAAAGCCGGTTATCCGAATGGTGAGGGGTTGCCGCCCATCAAGCTCTACACCAACGAGTCTTATAAAGATATCACTACTTTTATTCAGAATCAACTTAAAGAAGTGAACATCAACATTGAGCTCAACAATGTGCCGGCAGCTTTTTTGCGCGAGCGGATGTCCCAATCAGAAGCAGAATTTTTCAGGGGCTCCTGGATCGCTGATTACCCCGATGCGGAAAGCTACCTTGCCGTTTTCCATGGCGAATACGGGGCGCCTCCTAATTACACGAACTTTAGTAATGCCCGCTTTGATTCCCTTTATCAGCGAGCATTGAAAGAAACGGATGTTCAGGAACGCCATTCCTTATATCGTCAAATGGACCGTATCATTGTTGAAGAGGCACCTGTTGTACCGCTTTATTACGATAAAGTGCTTCGCTTTACCCAAAAAGGCATAAAAGGATTAGAACCCAATCCCATGAATCTGCTGATCCTGAAGAATGTGCGTAAATGATCAGTCGTAACCAATCAGTCTTTTCGTTTTTACTTCCTGATCAATGATAAGCAGTTGCCACTCCCGATGATTTCCATTAGGAGCGGCTATTTTACTGAGACTGAGTCGTTACGATCAGTCAATCTGTCTGAATATCATAATGACGTATATTGCTGCTCATGATTTTTATTGCCTGAACGCCTTAGTTGTTTGAGATTGTTCAGGTGAATTTTGCTTTCTTTGTTGCCAAAATTGGGACATATGAAGGCGCATATTTTTCCCGGCCAGGGCAGCCAGTTCCCCGGTATGGCTAAAGACTTGTACAATTCATCCAGCCAAGCGCGAAACACATTAGAGCAAGCCAACGAGATTCTGGGTTTTCGCTTAACGGATGTGATGTTTGAAGGAAGCAATGAGGACTTAAAGCAAACAAAAGCAACCCAGCCGTCCCTATTTTGTCACTCCATTGCGCTTATCCGTGCAAACCAAGAGCAATTCGAGCCGCGCATGGTAGCTGGCCATTCACTGGGAGAATTTTCGGCTTTGGTGGCGAATGGGGCCCTCTCTTTTGAGAATGGTTTACAACTTGTAAGCAAACGTGCTCAAGCTATGCAAAAAGCATGTGAGGCACAGCCCTCTACCATGGCGGCCGTAATGGGACTGGATGATGAAGAAGTTGAACGAATTTGTGAAGCGATGGACCAAATTGTAGTGCCGGCTAATTACAACAGTCCCGGGCAGTTGGTAATCTCAGGCACACACGAAGGTGTAGAAGCGGCTT
>PXTV01000217.1 GCA_003022985.1 Bacteroidetes bacterium SW_11_45_7
TTCAGCCGGTCAGCTCGGGGCAACCCACTCCCAGAGCTTTGAAAGCTGGATGGCGAATACGCCCGGCCTAAAAGTCATATCTGTCTCCAACCCTCAGGATGCCAAAGGTCTTTTGCAATCAGCCCTCTACGATGACGACCCTGTTATGTTCTTCGAGTCCGAGGTGATGTATACCGATACGGATGAAATTCCTGAGGAGGATTACAGCATTCCCATTGGTCAAGCAGACATCAAACGCCAGGGGAGTGATGTGACGATCGTCTCTTTTAACAAGATGATGAAGGTGGCGCATGAAGCAGCTGACCGATTAGCTGAAGAGAATGTTGAAGCAGAAGTGATCGATCTGCGAACCATCCGTCCCCTTGATTACGACACCATTATTGAATCGGTTAAGAAAACCAACAGGATGGTGGTTGTGGAAGAGTCCTGGCCATTGGGGAATGTGTCAACAGAACTGACCTACATGGTTCAAAAACGCACATTTGATTACCTGGATGCTCCCGTCAGGCGGGTTTGTGGTGCCGATACACCGGTTCACTACGCTCACACCCTGGTTGACGCCTTTCTGCCCAATGCTGATGAAACGGTGCGGGCAGCAAAAGATGTCCTCTATATCGATTAAGGATATAGTAAAAAATGCCGTTACTCTCTTCAATTACCTACCTGACTTACATTCCTATAGACGTCAAACTTGCCGTTGCCAAACCTTCAAAGCACTAAAATTGCACTTTCTTTAAAATTTTTCCTTTACCACTTTCTGTCTATATTTGCCCCCTCAAAACACTAAGACTATGAACTATGACCTAATCATTATAGGAAGCGGTCCTGGTGGCTATGTTGCGGCAATTCGTGCTTCCCGGTTGGGAATGAAAGTGGCTGTTGTAGAAAGAGCAGAATTAGGAGGTGTTTGTTTGAACTGGGGTTGTATTCCCACCAAGGCCCTGTTGAAGAGTGCTGAAGTTTTTAATTATATCAAAGAAGCTGATCAATACGGGATTCAAATCCAAGACCCCAAGGTTGACTTTACCGGCATGGTCAAGCGGAGCCGTGAAGTGGCTGATGGCATGAGCAAAGGCATCCAATTCCTCTTTAAAAAGAATAAGATCGATCACATTCAAGGTGATGGAAAAGTCACCAAAAACAAAAAAGTGGCCGTTAGGGATGAAAACGGCAAGGCGCAAGAATATGAGGCCAAAAACATCATCCTTGCCCCGGGGGCGCGTTCGCGGGAGATATCCAACCTCAAGCAAGATGGCAACAAGATCATTGGCTATAGGGAAGCCATGACGTTGGATCAACAACCGGAAAAAATTGTGATCGTTGGCGCTGGCGCCATAGGTTCTGAATTTGCCCACTTCTATAACTCCATCGGCACTGAAGTGGTACTTGTTGAGTACCAGGACCGAATTGTACCGGTAGAGGATGCAGATGTTTCCAAAGAACTGGCGCGCAGTTTCAAGAAGAAAAAGATGAAGGTGATGACAGGTTCATCGGTGGATTCGGTGGACACAAGTGGCAAAAAGTGCAAGGTCAAGATTAACACCTCCAAAGGTGAAGAAACTGAAGATGCTGACATTGTTCTCTCCGCTGTCGGTTACACGCCTAACACGGAAAACATAGGTCTCGAAGAATTGGGACTTCAACCAACCAAATCAGGAGCAATTGAAGTAGACGAATACTACAGAACCGGTGTCGATCACGTTTTCGCGATCGGTGATGCCATTCCGGGGCCGGCTCTTGCACATGTTGGTTCAGCAGAGGGCATAACATGTGTGGAGCACATTGCTGGCGAACACCCTGCCCCCCTTGATTACAACAACCTGCCGGCCTGTACATATTGTCAGCCTGAAATTGCGTCTGTTGGTTATTCCGAAGCTGAAGCCAAAGAACAAGGATATGAGGTTAAAGTAGGCAAATTTCCCTTTACAGCTTCCGGCAAAGCAAGTGCTGCCGGGAAAAAGGAAGGGTTTGTCAAGGTTGTTTTTGATGCTAAATATGGGGAGTGGCTTGGCGCCCACATGATTGGAGCAAATGTAACAGAGATGATAGCGGAAGCTGTGTCGGCAAGAAAACTGGAAACCACCGGGCACGAGATTATCAAATCCGTGCATCCGCATCCAACCATGTCAGAAGCTGTCATGGAAGCTGTGGCAGCAGCTTATGACGAGGTAATTCATGTTTGATCAATAAAGCAATTCATTGTTAACGAAAAACTAAGTCTAAATACGTATTTCGACACTAAATCTACATTTGATTCAAAAAAAATCTCTAAAAAAAACAGTTTGTGACATAAATTGACCAAAAGTTTTTTTTGATCAAGCTAAATATTTATATTAGCGCTCGATTTCTGTTGAGTTATTTGCCAATTTATCAAAACAAGTATAGGCCATGAACAACTTTACTAATACATTATTACCTATACCTTTCCTGAAACAAAATCAACTTCTTCTATCCATGAAACGAAATATCAAATCAACTCCAAGAACCAAAATAAAACTCTTTTCCTTATTAATAGGATCATTAGCACTATTATTTTGGTTTCCTCAACAATCGAACGCTCAATGCACCGGGCCCACCAACAATTTTCAGGGTAATATCACAGGTGGTTTACAATGCGGAAGTGAAAACACGGCCTCTATTGATGCAGGAAATGGTTATGTGGCACTTGATGTTGTCAATAATGCCCAATACAGCTTTCGCACTTGTAATACGGTTGGGTACAATACCCGCGTTATAGCTGACAATAACACGAATTTCAACTCACCTAACTTTAATCAAGATTCCGACAATTGTAGTGGTGGTGATGGCGAAGAAAAAACCTGGACAGCATCTTTCACAGGTACGCTATACCTTACGGTTAGAAGGAATGACTGTCAATATCCCGGCTCTCAATCAGCAGTACTCAAATACAAGCAAGACGATAATCTTACGTTCAATCCCCCATCTCAAGTATGTGTATCAAGCTCTCCCATCGATTTAAGTGTCGGCACCATTTCAAATCCATCTGGCGGTTCGTTCTCCGGGCCGGGCGTTTCCGGCACAACATTTGATCCTTCAGCTGCTGGAGCAGGGAATCAAACGGTCACTTTTACACTTGGCGAATGCAGTAAAAATGCAACAATAAACGTGACTGACACGCCTTCTGTTACAATCAGCAAACAAGATGTCTCGTGCAATGGAGCAAGCGATGGCGAAGCGACAGCCAATCCATCCGGGAATGGCCCATTTGATTATGCATGGAATACAAATCCCCAACAAAATAATAAAACGGCAACCGGTCTATCAAAAGGAACGTATACGGTTACAGTGACTGACAATAACGGATGTTCCGGTACAGCATCTGTTACCATCAATGAGCCACCGCCTCTTGTTGTTACCATTGATTCCTCACAAGATGCCAGTTGTAATGGTGTGAACGATGGAAAAATATATGCATCCGCAACCGGAGGAACCGGTTCTTATTCATTTTCATTAAATGGGAGTCCATTTCAACCAAACGGCACCTTCGAAAATCTTTCTGCCGGCAACTATGAAGTTGTGGCACAAGATGACAACAATTGCCGGGACACGGCCAGTGTCACGCTTAGTAACAGCAATAACATCTCATTGACTGTTGATTCAAAATCAGATGTAAGCTGTAATGGGGGTGATGATGGCTCAGTTACATTCAATGCAACAGGTGGCACAAGCCCCTATGAATATTCCCTGGATAATATTACATTCCAGTCCTCGCCAACCTTTAACAATCTTTCAGCAGATTCTTACTCGGCAATTGTACGAGATGCACAAGGATGTACCGAAACAACGCAGTTCACCATAAGCGAACCTCCTGAATTGGAAGTAACTGTTGACAATGTTGTTGATAATGGTTGTGCCGGTAGTTGTAATGGTGAAATAAATATCAGTGTGAATGGAGGAACCTCCCCCTATGCATATAATTGGTCTAACGGAAGCACCAGTCAGGACATTACAGGTCTTTGTGCGGGCCAATACTCGGTAACCGTGACCGATGGGAATGGCTGCACTACAACAGCATCAGCAACCGTGGATGAAGCATCACCATTAAATATAGATGTTGTAAGCAAGCAGAACGTAAGCTGTAATGCAAATGCCGATGGTGAAATTGATATAACAGTTACGGGAGGCACTCCCTCTTACGATTACAATTGGTCGAATAGCTCTACAACAGAAGATGTTACAGGACTTAGCCCGGGCACCTACTCAGTAACTGTCACAGATCAAAGCAATTGTTCAGAAGATACCTCTGTCACAATCCCGCAGCCACCTTCAATTACAACGACAGTGAAAGACACGAATGTGAGCTGTAAAGGTGCTTCTGACGGCTCAGTTGATTTAACTGTAACAGGAGGTACGTCACCCTTCACTTATTTATGGTCTGATAGTTCAACCACACAGGATCTGAGCAATCTCTCACCAGGCAATTACACTGTTACAATCACTGACTCAACCGGATGTGTTGTCCATGCATCGGCCAATATCAGTGAGCCAGTTTCACTAACAATATCCTTAGCAAGCAAAAGTGATGTGAGTTGTAACGGTGATCAAACAGGGCAAATAGATATTACTGTTCAAGGTGGTAACCCATCATACAATATAGCTTGGTCTTCAGGTGATAGCACTGAAAATCTATCTGGGATAGGTGCAGGAAATTATGATGTGACAGTAACAGATCAACGCAATTGCTCAGCAACAGCAAGTTATGCAATAACCGAACCTCCGGCACTAACTTCTTCCATCGATTCTGTTCAGGATGTGACGTGTTTTGGTGACAAAAATGGATATGTGGACCTTTCTGTCTCTGGCGGCACACCACCCTATACGTATTTCTGGTCCAACTTTAGCTTTTCTCAGGACTTGAATAATGTAGCAGGTGGAAAATATGTGGTAACTATCACCGATTCACTGGGTTGTACAACCCGTGATAGTGTAACAATTTCCGAGCCGGGTGAAATCGTTCTCGATTTCCAGATAACACAATCCGCTTGTGGCCAGCCAAATGGCTCTGTTAACGTAATTGCTAATGGAGGAGTCACTCCTTACATGTATCAATGGTCGAATGGCGATACAACCCAACAAATCGATAGTCTCACAGCAGGTACATACACTGTAACTGTGACTGATAGCAATGGTTGCACTGCAATTGATTCGGCTGTTGTGGGAACCACCCCTGCTGTTTATGTCGATATAGCAAGCTTCACGAATGTTAGCTGTAAAGGCGGTCAGGACGGTGCTATTGATATTACTCCCTCTGGTGGAACAGTTCCTTACAGCTACAACTGGTCAAATGGCGATTCCACAGAGGACATTTCAGGCTTGGCAGCAGATACCTTTGCTGTTACAGTTACTGATGGAGTCGGCTGTAGTGCAGATACTTCCATTGTTCTTACCGAACCTGATTCGCTTTCAACCAGTATTACAGGTAAAGATGTTTCATGCTTTAATTCATCTGACGGATCAGTTGATTTAAATGTATCAGGCGGAACACCTCCTTATGATTACCTATGGTCGAATTTCGCTAACACCCAGGATCTCGATAGCATAGGAGGGGGTAAATACACTGTTGTTGTAACCGATTCACTCGGGTGTACAATCCGGGATTCAATTGTTATTGACGAGCCTGATGAAATTGAAATAATGGCACAAGTTACCAATGCCGGATGCGGCAATACGCCTACTGGTGCTATTGACATTTCTGTTAAAGGTGGTACCTCACCTTATTCGTATTCCTGGTCAAATGGTGATTCCACACAAGACATTAACAATGTACCGGCCGGCACATACACAGTTACGGTAACTGATGCGAAAGGTTGTACAGCTACACTAACAGAAACAGTTGACTCTAAAGGCCCACAACCAACAGCATTATTCCAAAGGACAAGTGGGTGTGAAGGAAGTCCTGTACAATTTGTCAATCAATCGTCAGTTTCATCCGGAGAATTGTTCTACTTCTGGAATTTCAAAGACAGTAGCTCTTCAACACTGGAAAATCCAACACATACTTTTGATGAGCCCGGAACATATTCTGTCTCCCTTAAAGTCTTAACTGATAAAGGCTGTGTTGACTCCATAAGTCAAACAGTAACCATTAGCCCCTTACCTTCAGCATCCATTGAGGTGGAAGATAGTACATCTATCTGCCCTCAGGATTCAGCAACTCTGCGTGTAGAAGGTCAAGTTAATACCACTTATCAATGGTCAACAGGTGCTACTGACACTTCTATCACAGTGAATCAGGAAGGCACCTATAGCGTCACTGTGACTGATACAGTTGGCTGTACCAATTCCGATTCTGTGGCCATCGAAGTTTTCGATCCGCCTGTTACAAATGCAGGGCCTGATACAACAGTCTCTAAGGGCTTCGATGTCCAGCTTTTTGCTTCGGGAGGCACTTCTTACTTATGGCAACCTGATCAATGGCTGTCGGACACCTCTTCCCGGGCTCCAATGGCCCAACCTCTCGATGATATCCAATACACCGTTACAATTACCGATCAAAACGGTTGTCAGGGTGTTGAAACCGTGGACATCCAGGTTGTTGATGACTTCTCATTAGCTATTCCCAATCTCATCACACCCAATGATGATGGCTATAACGATACCTGGCAGATCGAGAACATTATCTTCTACGAGGGGTGTCAGGTGAGGATCTTTGACAGATGGGGTACCGAGGTCTTCTCTTCATCTGATTACCAGAACGATTGGGATGGCACATCTAATGATGGAGGCGAATTATCAGAAGGCACTTACTACTACGTGATCGATTGCGAGAACGGGGAAAAGATTTACAAGGGCTCCGTTTCCATTCTCAAATAATAATTTGCTGAATTATCAATTACTATTGATCATTAAACGATTAACGATATAATATGAAACGACTAACCTTAATTGCTTTAACGATTGTAGCGGCAGGGTGTTTCTCTTCTGCACTAAAAGCTCAGCAGATTCCGCTCTATTCGCAATACCACAACAATCCTTTCCTCTACAACCCGGCAAGGGCAGGGGAAACCACTAACTTACAGGTAAATGGTATTTACCGCAAGCAATGGACCGATTTCAATGGAGCCCCTGAAACAAGAGCTCTTACATTGGATGGGGCCATTCAAAACAAACGAATCGGTTTAGGCGGCTATCTTTTCAGTGACAATACCGACATCCTGGAACGGTTAGGAGGAAAAGCATCTTATGCCTATCACCTGCCACTGGGAAGCAATAAGCAACACACTGTATCGCTCGGCATTTCTGTTGGTTTTGAACAGGTTGGCATAGATGAGCAGCGTATAGAAGTCACCGATCCACAAGATCCATTGGTCCGCAACAATCTTAGTAATGGAGGTGCCTTTGATGCATCAGAAGGCCTCAACTACAGCTTTAAGGGGCTAAACCTTGGGGTCTCTGTACCCCAAATCATCGGCAACGAACTCTCTTTTGTTACTAATAAGAATGAAGGTGGAGCTAATTATCAGCTATCAAGACACTATCTTGTTAAATGTTCCGCATGACTCCGGGTACGAACTTCCAAATTGATGGAAGGGCTACTTTCAAATACAAAGATATTGCCTGGCTAAGCGGCACCTATCGCTATGATTATGCCGTGACCATTGGTGGCGGTGTACAGGTCCACGACAGGGTATCGGTCGGCTATGCTTACGATCTTGCCATTAATAATATTTCCGATTACTCAGGTGGTACACACGAGGTGATGGTGGGAATCACCTTTGGTAAAACCGATGAGAAGAAAAGCGTTATTCAAGAACTCGAAGAGAAGGTAGACACCATTCGGATGAAGCAATCGAAACAGGGTGAAAAGATCGATGACGTAAAAGAGCAGAACGATACGCTAATGGAGCAAAACAAAGAGTTCAAGAACACTATAGATAAACAAAATGAAGAGATTGAAAAGCTTAAGGAGAAGATCGATAAGGAGGTGGAGCAATTCCGCGACACGATTAAGCAAATGAGAGAAGAGGGTGGCTTTGGCCGAAGCGGTGAAGGTGGTACAGATAGCAAGTACACAGACTCCAAGGGTCGTCCGCTGCCAGAAGATATGGTCAAAGAAGTAGATTGGGAGGATACGGAATTCATTTACGGCAAGTCCAATGATCCTTATTTTATGACAGTGGCCTCGTTCAGGGAAGCTGAACGTGCTAAGAAAAAGGCAGATCAATTAAATGCACAGGGTCATAACACCGGGGTAGTTTATAACAAGGAACGCGAGTGGTTTTATGTGTTTCTGCAAAAGCCGGGCAGTGTGGAAAATGGCCTGCAGAAACTACGCGAACTCAAACAGAACAATCCCGAAGACTTTGGAGATGCGTGGATCCACGTGTATAAGTAATCTCCAAATAGGTGCTTTGAAGAGGAGATTTTGGATATGCTTATTTGTCTGTTGTGACTTCATAAGATAATAGCTCATCCGGAATTGAAGGTTCGAATCAAAAAGCCCGCTACATTTTAAATTTTGTAGCGGGCTTTTAATTCGGGAAATAATTATAAACCTGGTTTTCCTGTAAAGCCGCGAATACCTTCATTTGCCAACTCTCTTTAAGAGGTATTTGCCAATTGTTTTCAAACTCTTCTTTGGTTTGGGCAAGGTTGTTAAAAACAATCGTGTTTTCGTCAATCTTTCCTTGTTCGAATAATTCACGAAATTGCTGTTTATCGGCTACATAAGCCTTATCGTCTTGAATATAAGCGATGTTGAATCGATTCAAAAAGTCGACTTCCAAAGTCTGACCAAGCTCCTTGATAAAGGCAACAGAACTATCGATAGCACATCCACTCACACGGAATGATCGCTCATCAGCCATCAAAACGATAAAACGGTTGTAATACAGTTGGCCCAGCGCCTTCACATCTTTTTTATGGGACGTCCAATCTGCCACAAAAGCATCCAATTTTCGTTGAATGGTTATTGCTTCATAATCGGTAAATGCTCTGTCGGCTTGATAAATCCAAACCTTTGCATCAGCGGGTAGATCTTGGTAAGCGGTCATTGTAAATTAAGATTTCAATATTTAAACGTCTATTCGGAAACTAAAGTTTAACCTACGAAATCAAAAGTTTGCTGCTGGCAACCTTGTTAATTTGCTTCATGAATTAAGCTTAGCCAATACAATCGATGAGTTAATAACCAGCAATGAAGGTGGTTTCATTCAAGGCCCTTGCCCTTTGAAATGAACTCAGCCAAATCGAGGATCTTTTGCTTTTCCTTCCGTTCATCACCTTTTTGGCCATCCGTAAGCATGTTTGTACAAAACGGACAAGCAACTGCTACATAATCCGCACCGGTTTCTAGTGCTTCATCAGTTCGTTCCTGGCTTACGCGCTTGCTTCCCTCTTCTTCTTCTTTAAACATTTGTGCACCACCAGCACCGCAGCACATACCAGCCTTCCTGCTACGACCCATCTCCACAAGTTCACTGTCAAGCGTTTCTAACACTTGCCGGGGTGCTTCATAAATATCATTGCCCCGACCAATATAGCAAGAATCGTGATAGGTGATTTTCTCGCCATTGAATGCCGTAGCATCACTTAGCTTAATCCTTCCCTCATCAATGAGTTGCTGAAGAAATGTAGAATGATGGATCACCTCGTAATTACCGCCTAGTTGAGGATACTCGTTCTTAAGCATATTAAAGCAATGCGGACAAGTGGTTACAATTTTTTTGATATTATACCCATTCAATACTTCAATGTTCTGGAGTGCCTGCATCTGGAAGACAAATTCATTACCGGCACGTTTGGCAGGATCCCCTGTGCAACTTTCTTCCTTTCCTAAAACGGCAAAATCTATACCCACGTCATTCAATATACGCACAAAAGATTGAGTAATCTTTTGCGCCCGTTCATCAAAGCTGCCAGCACAGCCAACCCAGAATAAAATTTCGGGTTCTCTCCCTTCAGCAGCCAATTCCTCCATAGTTGGCACTTTTACTTGCTCTGACATAGATATTTGTAATTTGACATTTGAAATCCAAAATTCGAAATTAACTGGCCCTGAATTCTTCTGCCCACTTGAAGCGGTCATCGGGCGATAATTGCCAAGGAGCGCCATTGTTTTCAACACTTGTAAGCATCTGTGTCCAGGCCTCTGGCGTATCCGCTTCCTCAAGAATCATATAGCGCCTGAGTTGATAAATAATATCGAGAGGATTGATACCAACAGGACATTCTTCAACACAGGCCTGACAGGTTGTACAAGCCCAAAGTTCTTCCTTGGTTATAAAGTCACCCAGTAAGGATTTACCGTCATTGAAGTTCTCGCCCTCTTTTTCTTTCCCTTCCCCTATTTCAGCGATACGATCACGCGTATCCATCATAATCTTGCGCGGAGAAAGTAGCTTGCCTGTTTGATTGGCAGGGCAGGCAGCAGTGCACCGGCCGCATTCTGTACAGCTATAAGCATCCATAAGATTGCGTGTAGTCAGATCAGAAGCGTCTTTAGCACCAAAGCGGTCTGGTGCTTCCTCTTCACCACCTGTGTCAGCAGCATCGGGATCCATCATAGCTTTGATCTCGCCAGTGATCGATGTCATATTGTCCATTT
>PXTV01000218.1 GCA_003022985.1 Bacteroidetes bacterium SW_11_45_7
ATAAGAGAGGATTTTTGTGCCGCGATCAAACCGTCTCGGAAACTCGAAGAGCTCTGCGTGGTTGGCGATAAAACTGACTTTTGTATCACCACTTTGAAAGACGTTGTGGTTGATCACATTTTGCAGGAAAAAGATGTTGGTCTTAACGCCCCTGATGCGGAACTCTCTGAGCGTTCGATCCAAACGTGCCGATGCTCCTTTGAGCGTTCGGCCCCATGCCGATACTTTCACCAGCATGGAATCGAAGAAGGGCGAGATGGTGACGCCCGGGTAAGAGCTGCCTTCATCCAGCCGGATGCCAAAGCCGCCTGCATTGCGGTAGGCGATGATGCGGCCGTAGTCCGGAAGGAAGTCATTGGCCGGGTCTTCCGTGGTGATACGGCACTGGATGGCAAAGCCGTGGGGCCGGATTTGCTCCTGGTTGTGGATATAGATCTGGCGGTCGGACAAGTGATGGCCCCGGGCGATGAGAATCTGCGACCGGACAAGATCGACACCTGTGATCTGTTCCGTGATGGTGTGCTCAACCTGGATGCGCGGGTTCACCTCGATAAAAAAGATGTTCTCGTCCGGATCAACCAAAAATTCGATGGTGCCGGCATTGTTGTATTCAACATGGTCAGCGATGCTGAGAGCGTAGTTGTAGAGGGCATCTTTTGTCTCCTGGCTCAGTTGCCGGCAAGGCGCCACTTCCACCACCTTCTGAAAGCGCCTCTGGACCGAGCAGTCGCGTTCCATGAGGTGGACCCTGTGGCCGTGGTTGTCGCCAAGGATTTGCACCTCCACATGTTTGGGGTCATCCACGTACTTTTCCATGAACACCTTGTCGCTGCCAAAAGCGTTCATGGATTCATTGCGCGCTGATTGAAAGGCATTCGTCAACTCATCCTCACTGCGCACCACACGCATGCCACGGCCGCCACCGCCCGCTGCTGCTTTCACCATCACGGGAAAGCCGATGCGTTTGGCTTCCCGGAGTGCAATATCGGGGTCGTTCAGCGGCTCTTGGCTGCTTTCGATGACCGGCACATTCACTTGTTTGGCGATTTCCTTGCAATCCCTTCTTCACGGCAGCGCCCGGCCAGGTCCACGCTTTCGGAGAGAAAGCCATAGCCGGGATGAATGGCGTCAGCGTTCTTGACCTTGGCCAGGTGGATGATCTCCTCAATGTCGAGATAGGGCTTCAGCGGATCGTCATCCTCGCCCACCTGGTAGGCCTCATCTGCCTTGTAGCGGTGCAGGGAGTAACGGTCTTCGTAGGTATAGATGGAAATGGTGCGGATCTTGAGCTCCGAAGCGGCCCGCATGATACGAATAGCGATCTCGCCCCGGTTGGCAACAAGGATGCGGTTAAAGGTCTTCAGTTGGTCCGACATAGATGAATGGGTTGATCAAAAATAGTGTTAACGCAAACCTGCCTGCCTGTGGCAGGGCTCACAAAGTTTCAAATGAACTGTCCGGTATTTATAATATAGCTTGTAGTTGAGCCATAAAGGCATAAAGACACGAAGAAACCAATAAAAGGTATGTTTCCTTGTATATCTCAATTCATTGGAGTGTTTTGTTTTAGTGTCTTGGTGGCAAAATACTGTGACCGTGACATCGCTCGCAAAGATTTATAACGCAAATAAAGGTAATGGTTGATCAGAGCAAAGGTAAGGGATTCAAATAGGTTGAGGGAAAGGGTTTGCAATATGAAGATAGTTGGATTGGGAAGTTGATTTTGTCTTGTTGAATCGACAGAATCGTTTTCTATCTGTCGATAATAAAAGACATTTTATGGAAATTCTGTTGGAATTTCACAACAATATTCTTCAAAAGGTTCATAATAAGTTCGTTCGCTTTCTTTACGAGAAAATCGATTGGGAGCAAAGAATGCTGGCCATAAGGGGGCCGCGTGGCGTTGGGAAGACTACGTTAATGCTCCAACACCTCAAACGTAACTTTGGCGATCAATCGGAGAAGGCCCTTTATATCACTGAAGAAGAAATTGATCAACTGCCAGGACCATTTAGTGCCATGTATGATTATGAACCGGTTCAAAACGAGATAAAGCAGTTCATGGAAAGTATTTACGGTGATGAAGACCCACCTGAATACCAAAAAGAAGATGATACCTTGACATTGCCTGAAGGCTTTATCATAGCTTGGGTTAAAGTCGCAGGGAGAGCCATTGTTTTGCCTGTTCCGGAAGATCAGCCATGGAGACTTGGTGGCACGCAAGCTACATGTACATGTAATGGTGGGGGAAGTTGCACCGCTAAGAGCAGATCAGTTGGAATAGGTAGTGCAGTTTGGTGTGTTAGCGATTGTGATGACAGTTGTACTTTAAAAACACAAGGTGAAGTAAACAGTTATTCAGTAACAACTTATCGTTATTAATTTAGTATTTTTATGAGGTAGCATCCTATATGCTCCCTGACTCATTACTTATGTATAAAATTACATTATGAAACTTATTGTATTTACTGTTATTTTCTTTCTATTTTATTTACAATGGGAAGATTCATTTTCACAAACGCATTTACATTTTGAAGGTTCAAGTTGGGAATTAGCAGGATATGGCCCAATTGACACTACAGACCTTGAGGAAAGTGAGGATTTTTTTTGGTCGCTGATGATTTTAGTACAATCTCAACAATCTTCTTTGGTGTTTAACTTTAATAAAAAAAATAAGTTAGATATAACCAATAAAAACAATCGAAGAGTCAAAAAAGGGAGTTATCAATTTTATCCAAAGCGGTATAAGCTGGTCATCGATCTAAGGGATAAGCAATGGAAGTATAAGGTTAGTGTATTAAAGGAAGATGATATTAAATTGATCTCGAAATCCCAAAATGCTTACTTGAGGTTGAAGAGACGGGAGTAGTATGAAAGGGTTATCATCCTTCTGAAACATTAAATTATTGGTTCTTCAAAATAACGCGTACCTATTCAAGTGCATTGATAGTATCTTCAATACGAAATAATCCATATCTCTAAAACCAAATGCTTTTCTTTTAAGCA
>PXTV01000219.1:0-1213 GCA_003022985.1 Bacteroidetes bacterium SW_11_45_7
CGGGTCAGCGAATCTCTGCGCAATATCCACATCACGTTTTCACTGAACGAGACAACCCGGTTTTTCGAAACGTATCTCAACGGGGAAAATGTAGAAGAAAAAATAAGGTCTCTCCGCATAGCAAATAACGTGAGCGAAGTTAGCAGGCTAAGTGTTGTACGGGAGCTGATGGTGGAAAAACAACGCGTAATTGGCCGGGATAAAGGCATTGTAATGGATGGCCGCGACATAGGCACTGTGGTGTTTCCGGAAGCGGAATTGAAGATCTTCATGACAGCGGATTTTGAGGTGAGAGCACAAAGGCGGTACGAGGAATTGTGCGAACAGGGTGTTTCCATTACGCTGGATGAGGTGAAAGACAATCTGCGCCAGCGGGATGAAATGGATAGCAACCGTACGGTTAGTCCGCTCAACCAAGCAGAGGATGCATTGGTGTTGGATACCTCTGACATGACAAAGGACGAGGAGCTGGCATGGGTTTGTAGCGTGGTTGATGAACGAATGAATGTGTAATTTCGTTTTGAATTGTAGCCAAATTGAGTTCCATGGAAACAGACACTATACAGCAATCATTAAAGGTTGACGTTGACCGGAATTCCGGCTTTTGCTTTGGTGTGGTGTACGCTATTCAAATGGCTGAGGATGAGCTCGATGCCGGTAATACGCTTTATTGTCTTGGCGATATTGTGCACAATAATGTAGAGGTGGAGCGCCTACAGGCCAAGGGGTTGAAGACGATTCAGCACGAAGACCTTCCTACCCTGCCTGCCGGTTCTAAGGTGCTGATCCGTGCTCACGGGGAACCACCGGAGACCTATAAAACCGCTCTTGAAAACGAGTTGGAGCTGATCGATGCCTCATGCCCTGTTGTATTGAAGCTGCAAAACCGTATCAAAAACGCTTACGATAAATCTTACGAGGAAGACGGGCAGGTTGTGATCTTTGGCCTGCCCGGTCATGCTGAAATCAAAGGATTGAACGGGCAAATTGATGAATCCGCCATTATTGTGACAAACGAAGAAGATATTGAGAAAATCGATTTCACCAAGCCCATTAACCTGTTTTCGCAGACGACCAAGAGAACTGAGAAGTTTTACAAGATCAAGCAAATGATCGAGGAGCGGGCTTCATCAGAAGTGCGTGACAAAATTAGCGCCAACGACACCATTTGCCGCCAGGTATCCAATCGCGAGCCGCAACTGCGCGAATTCGC
>PXTV01000219.1:1255-3207 GCA_003022985.1 Bacteroidetes bacterium SW_11_45_7
CAAAGATGAAATCGATTGGCAATGGTTTGATCATGCTGAATCAGTGGGCGTATGTGGCGCAACATCCACACCCATGTGGCTGATGGAAGAGGTGGCAGATCACATTCGTCAACATGCTTAAATTGAAGTCAGAAGAACAACAAATAGATTTTGCCGCAACTCATTTGATAATAACGATATTTCAAATTACCTTTGCGATCCATTTCCAAAATTTCCAGAAAAGGAGGGTAGCACATTGACAGAACAAGATAATCAGAATAACAAACAAGAGCAGGACCAACAGACCACTGCAAATCAAGGACAAGAGGAAGGTACAACTCAACAGCACGAACAAGTTCAGGAAACAGCTGAAGCTGGTGTTGCTCATGTAGGGGCCGGCCAGGGTGCAAACGGTGAACAACCCGCCCACGATGACTTTGACTGGGACCTTTTTGATGAGAAGAAAAAAGATTACAGCGAGGAGCAGGAAAAAGAGCTCGAAGAACTTTACGAAAGTACACTCACCGATGTAGCTGAAAATGAAATTGTAACCGCTTCTGTAGTTGGGAAAACGGGCGATGAAGTGGTTTTAAATATTGGCTTCAAGTCAGATGGCTTGGTCCCGTTAACCGAATTCCGCGACATGGATGACATCAATGTTGGTGACACGGTTGACGTTTATGTTGAACAAAAAGAAGATGAAAGAGGCCGGCTTCGGCTCTCCCGCAGAAAAGCGAAATTACTCAAGGCATGGCGCAGCATCGTTGATGCCTATGAGAGCGAAGCCATTATACGCGGCACCATTGTCAGTAAAACAAAAGGTGGCTTGATCGTCAATGTTCAGGGCCTTGAAACCTTCCTCCCCGGCTCGCAGATCGATGTGAAGCCCATCATCGATTACGATGCTTATGTTGGTGAGACCATGGACTTTAAAGTGGTTAAGATCAACGAGGCGATTAAAAATGCTGTCGTATCGCACAAAGCACTCATCGAAAGCGACCTCGAGCAGCAACGTCAAGAAATTATTTCCGGTCTTGAAAAAGGCCAGGTCCTTGAAGGCACCATCAAAAACATCACCGATTTCGGGGCCTTTATCGATCTTGGCGGTGTAGACGGTCTGCTTTATATCACCGATATATCATGGGGCCGTATCAATCACCCCAGCGAAGTGTTAGAGCTCAACCAGAATCTCAATGTGGTAGTTCTTGACTTTGATGATGAAAAGAAACGCATTTCCCTCGGCCTCAAGCAACTTCAACCCCATCCATGGGATGTGCTGCCCGAAGAGACTCAGCCAGGGGCTCAAGTGAAGGGCAAAGTTGTCAACATCGAAGATTACGGGGCATTCCTCGAAATCAAGCCGGGTGTTGAAGGCCTCGTCCACGTATCGGAAGTTTCCTGGTCCAACCAGCCCATCAATGCGCGCGAATACTTCAAGCTCAGTGATGAATACGATGCTATCGTCATGACGCTCGATAAGGAGAATCGTAAGATGTCACTGAGCATTAAGCAGCTCACCGAGGACCCGTGGAGTAATATCCGCGAAAAATATCCTGTGCAGAGCAAGCATACCGGTGAAGTGAAGAACATTACACCCTATGGTGTTTTTGTGGAGTTGGAAGAAGGTATTGGCGGCATGATCCACATTTCCGACCTTTCCTGGACCAAGCGTTACAGCCATCCATCTGAATACACGAAAGTTGGCGATGAGTTGGAGGTGGTGGTCCTCGAAATCGATGAGGAAAACCGTAAGATGTCCCTCGGTCACAAGCAGATTGAAGAAGATCCATGGGATACATTCGAAACCGTATTCCCCGAAGGTTCTATCCACGAAGGAACGGTCTTGCGCCAGGAAGAGAAAGGCGCCATTACCCTGATGCCATACGGCATAGAAGCTTTTGCACCGAACCGTCACCTCAAGAAGGAAAACGGAGGCCAGGCAGAAGTGGATGAGACGCTCGACTTTAAGATTC
>PXTV01000220.1:0-932 GCA_003022985.1 Bacteroidetes bacterium SW_11_45_7
CGGGAAGATAAAACCGGCAAGTTTGTGGTGCAGTGAGGGGCAGCGCTCCTCCTCTAACTCCCATCCGCCCCCTTCCGCCACCTGGGAGAACCGCAGCCGCACACACGCGAGGGCGGGTTGGTTGCCTCTCGCCTGAGGCGGGAGGGTTAGGGAATGCGGGTTGGCTTACAACCATCTACGTGACTTCTTGTAAGGTAAGATGATCGGAAAGTGGTAGTATCTTGTCCCCTTCGTTTTCATGAAAGACCCCTCTTTTCAAATGTGTAAAGGTATATTTGCATCATCAGGAACTTATAGCTGTTTGGAAACAATTGGAAATCAAGCGATATTCACAGATGCACAATGTTGTTGGAACAATATCTTTTGAATGAATCTGTAAGCTCATGAGCAGTGTTGATCAATACGAAGCGGTTATAGGATTGGAAGTGCACGCCCAGTTGCTAACCAACAGCAAGGTGTTCTCGTCCGATTCCACCGAATACGGGGCACAACCCAACAGCAATGTGAGTCCCATCACGCTCGGTCATCCGGGAACCCTGCCACGTCTCAATAAGGGCGTGGTGGAGAAAGCATTGCGCATGGGCCTGGCCTGCAATGCATCCATCACGCGCCGGAATGAGTTTGCCCGCAAGAACTACTTCTATGCAGACCTGCCCAAGGGTTATCAGATCACCCAGCATAAGACGCCTCTTTGCACAGGCGGCTACCTCGAAATCGATGCAGGTGATACAACCAAGAAAGTGAAGCTCACACGTATCCATATGGAAGAAGATGCCGGCAAGAGCTTACACGACCAGGACCCCTATTACACGCTCATCGACCTGAACAGGGCTGGCGTACCGCTTATTGAAATCGTCTCCGAGCCGGATATCCGCTCGGGCGATGAAGCTTATCAGTATGTTACCGAAATCAGGCGGCTGGTGCGCTATCTG
>PXTV01000220.1:975-4142 GCA_003022985.1 Bacteroidetes bacterium SW_11_45_7
ATCTGGATATTTGCGATGGCAATATGGAAGAGGGCAGTTTGTGGTGCGATGCCAACATCTCCGTACGACCCAAGAATGGTGATCAATTTGGGGATAAGGTGGAGGTGAAGAATATGAACTCCATCCGCAATGTGAAGCGCGCCATTGAACACGAGATCGAACGGCAGGTGGAGGTTATTGAAGATGGCGGTACCGTTGACCAGGAGACGCGCAACTTTGACGCCTTGAGTGCCACAACACAAGCCATGCGTACCAAAGAATTGGCGCACGACTACCGCTACTTCCCGGAGCCCGATCTGCCACCTCTGATTGTCAACGATGAATGGCTGGCTTCTGTCAGGGAGCAAATGCCGGCATTACCGCGCAAATTGTTCCGCAAGTACGTGAATGAGTTGGGCCTTAAGGAATACGATGCAGGCGTAATTACGGACAACAAAGAAATTGCCCTGTATTTCGAAGAGATCATCAAGCATACCGATCATTACAAAGCCGCAGCGAATTGGATGATGGGGCCGGTGAAATCGTACCTCAATGACAATGCCGTTCACATCGATGATTTTGCGATCGGGCCCGACCAAATCGCTGCTATCATCAAGCTGATCGATGAAGGGAAAATCAACTTCAGCATTGCCCAGCAACAGCTGTTTCCCGCCCTCTTGGAGCGTCAAAACGGGCAAGAGCCGGAGAAATTGGCCGAGGAGCTTAATCTCATACAGGAATCGGACGAGAGCTTCATTAACGATCTTGTGGAGCAAGCTATCGAAAAGTACCCGGACAAGGTGGAGGAATACAAAAACGGGAAAACGGGTTTGCTCGGCTTTTTTATGGGTGAAGTAATGAAGCAGTCACAGGGAAAAGTAGAACCCCAAACCGCTAATGAATTATTGCGTCAAAAACTCGAAAAGCAGGAATAATTATGATCCGCACTATCACTTTCGTTATACTCCTTCCCGTTTTATTCACGGGATGCAGTGGCAATCAAGGAGGTGGCAGCAGCCACGATGGTTATGTGATTAACGGCACCATTAACAATGCCGGTCAAAACCAGGTCAAACTGCAATATGTAAAACTGAACAATGCCACAACCATCGATACGGCCACAATCAAAAAAGATGGCTCCTTCCGGATGAAGGGTTATCTCGATAATCAAGGCATTTATATGTTGCGCACCAGTAAGCGCAAACGTTGGCTTTTTTACATGAATGAGAAGGATAAGATCACTTTTAAGGGCAATGAACAAAATCCTGCTGATTACCAGGTACGTTTGCTGATTTCATGCAGGCAATGAGTCAGAAACAAAGAGCCATTCAGCAAAAGAAGCGGGCCTTTGCAAAAGCGCGCAAGCAAAAGAAGAATCCGCGTGAGTTAAAAAGGCTGCGCCAGCAATATGCCAAGGCCGTAAAGGGCGTCCAAAATCATGTGAAATCGTTTGCTGACACTACTTCGAACCCAATTATGGCTGCATTTACTGCTAACATGCTCAATGCTGATCAGCACTTCGATTTTATGTCTCAAATAGCGGAGGATTTGAAAGAAGAAATGCCCAATTCACCCTATACAAAGCAGTTTGCATCTAAGGTGGAGAAGAAGGAAGCATTGACAAAGGGCAAGAAAGCACCGGATATTCAAATGACGAATCCGCGGGGTAATAAGATGGCTCTTTCCGATCTGCGCGGGAAGGTTGTGTTAGTCGATTTCTGGGCTTCCTGGTGTAAGCCATGCCGCATCGAGAACCCGAACGTTGTAAAAACCTATAAAAAATATAAGGATGAAGGGTTTACCATTTTCAGCGTCTCATTGGATAAAAACAAGAATAAGTGGAAGCAGGCTATTCAAAAGGATAATCTGATGTGGGACTACCACGTAAGTGATTTGAAGGGATGGAGCAATAGAGCTGCCCAAAAATATCAGGTCAATAGCATACCCGCCACCTTTTTGGTTGATCGTGAAGGCAAAATCATAGCCAAAGATTTACGAGGTGATAAACTGGCGGAAAAATTGGCTGAAGTATTGAACGAGAAAGATAAGAAGTCATCTTAAGGTTATAGCTATCTTTCCATCTTTAATGTTTGATAGAAAAAAATTGACTGATCAATCTCTTTCACTTTTCAACCTCCGCAGGCCAATGAGTTTTTAGTATCAAGTGCTAAAAAAGGTTGTATTCTTATATTGCTACCTTCGCCTCCATGAGAGTTTTTCTCGCACTCCTGTTTTGGGCATGTCTATCCTCATGCAATGCCAGCGATGATATTTACGGGCCTGCGCAGCCCGGAAAAGGGCCGGGCGGCAGTGATTATCAACATGCTAAAGTACGCATCACGGATCGCGCAGAAGGGGCAAATGGCTATTGGGTTTTCCAGCCGGCTAATCCCACACCGGACTCTGCGGATGTCGTTGTTATGAACCACGGGTGGGGCGCTTATAATCCCGCCTCTTATGGAGGATGGATCAGGCATATTGTCCGTAAAGGAAGCATTGTCATCTATACGCGCTATCAGTATTCGATGGCGACTTTGCCCCGTTATTTCAATCAGAATGCGGAAACCGAGATTACGGCCAGCCATGGCGAGATATTATCGGTTTTCGATCGCTATAATTCAGGACATGGCAATCCGGTTATCTGGCGGGCACGATGGGCAAGCCAAACGAACGCAGTGGATTATTTCTGTTACTGGAAACTCTTTGATGCTTTGAAAGCTTGTGCCCTGGCCGCTCACTATTGCAATTATGCTTTTGGTAATACTGAGGAACAGCGATACATGGGACAATGGAGTGATGGAACACCCGTTAAGGAGTTAACTGTTCTTGATACGCTGGAATAGGATAGAGGAAAGACTTCAGATGTTAGCTTGCTGTAAGGGCTATTTGTATTCAGATATGACGAGTTGAAAGCTAAGAAATCATCATCCATTGTTTTGTACCTTTAGTTGATAAACATTGATACCTTTTAGTAAGGAAATATTGACCACAACTTCTTCATGACACAAAAACGCCATCTTGCCATTCTTGGGTCAACTGGTTCCATAGGGACCCAGGCCCTGGAAATTGTACAGGAGCATCCGGAATTTTTCGAACTCGAAGTTCTTACTGCAAATAGCAATGGCAACTTACTTATTGATCAGGCCAAATCGTTCAGGCCCAATACAGTTGTCATTGCCGATGAGAAG
>PXTV01000221.1:0-3350 GCA_003022985.1 Bacteroidetes bacterium SW_11_45_7
CAAGTTGGCTTATGTCTACGATGAGCCCATTGCCGACATTTCCATTATCCCCACTTACGCTGTGAGCGAGCTTGCCTCCGGCCACGTAAAAGCAGTGTTGAGTGGCGAAGGTGCTGATGATCTCTTTGCCGGCTATACCTGGCAGTACGACTATATGCAGAAAATGGCCGATCGCACATGGCAGCAGAAACTTGCCCAAAAACTGGGATGGCCGGAGCCGCTTGATACAATTGAATTTTATGCAGAAGCTATGGCGATGGGGCGTTTTGACACGCAGGAGCTTCGCAAAATTCTTCACCCGCATATGCAAGCATCCATTCCTGATGATAGTGAATGGTTCTATCGCGAACACGGCCGTACTGAGCTTTCGCCACTGAAATCGATCCAGAACATGGACGTCCAATGCTTTATGGGCGAACTTGTACTAACCAAGATCGACCGGGCCAGCATGGCCAATTCCCTTGAGGTGCGGGTGCCGTATCTCGATCATGAATTGTTCGAAACGTTGATGCAAGTTAGGGAATCATGCTATTTTCAATTCGAGCAACAAAAGGTTATTTTAAAGAATTTGATCGAGGATGTGATGCCACAGGAGATCCTTGACCGCTCAAAGCAGGGCTTTGTAGGCCCTGATTCATATTATCAGGAAATGGGATGGTACAGGGATGAACTACTCGATGGCCATTTGATAAGGGATTCGATCATCACTGGGGAAGGCGTGCAGCAGTATTTGCAAAATGCGGATCATTGGCGTTTGTGGAAGCTGCTGATCCTTGAGAAGTGGTACAGGGAGTGGATGTGAGAAATGGAAGGAAACTGCAGAGGCGCGGAGGCGCAGAGGAAAATAGATTCTTTTTCTTTCCTGGCGGATGTTTGCGCCAGGAGGGAATGTAAGTAAAAAACAAGATGAAACCGCAGAAATGCAGAGACGTAGAGATTTATCAATGTCTCTGCGCCTTCCGAAGCTGCTGATCCTTGAGAAGTGGTACAGGGAGTGGATGTAAGGAATGGAAGGAAACCGCAGAGGCGTGGAGGCGCAGAGGAAAATGGATTCTTTTTCTTTCCTGGCGGATGTTTGCGCCAGGAGGGGATGTAAGTAAAAAACAAGATGAAACCGCAGAAATGCAGAGACGTAGAGATTTATCAATGTCTCTGCGCCTTCCGGATGAAATGGGATCGGAAGCGTCTCTGCGGTGATTTTATCCATGGGTAGAATTTTGATAACAGGCATAGCGGGCTTCATCGGCTCCCGGGTGGCAAAACACTTCCTCGAGCAAGGCGAAGAAGTGGTGGGAATCGATAATCTAAACGCCATAACTGATCCCACCTTGAAATGGCAGCGCCTGCAGATGTTGGGTTTGGATGTTGAGGATATTCAAGACAACCATTTGGTACAAAAAGAACAGCTCAGGTTTTACAAGATGGACTTGAATGACGAAGAGGGAATGAACCAACTATTTAGTGACCATGCCTTTAACACTGTCATCCACTTGGCCGCTAACACGGGCGTCAGAAATTCCCTCACACAACCGCAAAGTTACTTGCAGGCCAACGTGCTCGGTTTCGAGGTCCTGCTGCGCTGTTGCAGGGCCTTCAGCGTCAACCGTGTGATCTTTGCTTCTAGCTCTTCGGTGTATGGAATGAACGAGCATACACCATTTCAAGAGGACGATGACGCCAGCCATCCCCTTTCTGTCTATGCCGCTTCCAAGAAAGCTGATGAGCTGCTGGCACATACTTACGCCCACCTGTACGGTCTGTCCACCATCGGCTTGCGGTTTTTTACGGTCTATGGCCCTTGGACACGGTCGGATATGGCGGCTTACCTTTTCATGGACGCTTGTTAAAGTGATGGAACTGATACTTGCTGCACAAGAATCCAATGATGATGAAGAGATGAAGTACCGCATTTTCAATGTAGGTCATCATAAGCCGGTGAAGTTGACCGAATTCATCCGTATTTTGGAAAAGCATATGGGTCAACTTGCTCAAATTGAAAATCATCCGTTTCAGCCGGGTGACATGCCAATCACATATGCTGATACAGAAAAACTGAAAGCATTTATCGATTATGTGCCGGATACGGAATTAGAGGACGGACTGGGGGCCACTGTCGAATGGTTTCAAAAGTTAACTAAAGAAGTAATGCAATGAGTCAGGAAAAATTTGTTTTTGTTGTTTGCGGAGCAAAGGAACATGTGGAAACACTAAACTTTTCACTACAATATTTGCGGCATTTCTCGAAGAAGGATATTCTCGTGGTCACGGATAGTCGCAGAAACGAGGCGCCCATAAAGCATGATCAAGTCATCGATCTGCATACGCCCGATGAATACGATCATAAACAGGCCAGCATCTATCTGAAAACGGGTTTGCATAAATTCCTCGATTCAGGCCCCGATTATTGCTATCTGGATAGCGATATAATAGCTGTTAGTCCAAAAGTTGATAAGATTTTCCAATATAAGTCGGGTCCTGTCACTTTTGCTTCTGACCATTGCACCATTGACAAGTTTAGTCCGCAGGCGCTAAATTGTTCATGTCGTCAAGAACAGGAAGCTAAAGCAAGGCAGTTAGAAAAACTCGACCAGCAGTGGAAGGATGAGCACGGATTAAAGGACCAGCGCTTACTGGACCGCTTGCACCGGCTTGAATATCTATTGGATCGCCTTTCAGAGTTAAAGCAAAAAGGTGGTGTTGTGAGTCTTATTAAGCGTTCATTGATTGACAGGAAGATCAATCGCAATTATTACTTTAACATAGAAGCCGATCAATGGTGGGATAAGGATGAAAATTTGCTGTATGACAAAAAGAACGACTACATCGAGTACATTGAAGCGCGCTCCCGGTTTCATTTTGATAAGTCGGTCTGGTTCTGGCGTGACACTGATGAACGACCGATTTTTAGCTTTGCCTGTAACCACCTTGTCGAAGAGATTAAGCAAAAGGAAGGAAGTTATATAACCGATCCGAATTGGCAGCACTGGAATGGTGGCGTGTTCTTGTTCGATGAGGCGTCAAATGAGTTCCTTGATTATTGGCATGAGCTGACATTGAAGATGTTCGATGATCCTTTCTGGAAAACGCGCGATCAGGGGACATTGGCCGCTTCTGCATGGCAGTTCGGTTTGCAGGATCAGCCACGTATTCCCCGCGAGTTCAATTTTATTGCTGACTACTATGGCTGGGAACATCAATACTTGGGTGACTTTACATTCAGTGAAGAGGACAATGGCCAAAAGATCAAGCCTCATTTTTTACATATCTATCATGAGTTTGGTAATCAAGAATGGAGTTTGTGGCAGGACGTAGAGCAACTCCTCCAATTGCAGCCCACTTTTGATTAAAGG
>PXTV01000221.1:3370-4589 GCA_003022985.1 Bacteroidetes bacterium SW_11_45_7
AAGGAGTCATAAAAGATGGATGCATCCAACAAAATTGTGCATGGCATGTGGATCGGGCAGGAGCTTTCAAAGATCGAGCTCCTGACGTTGCATTCCTTTACCCGCCATGGCCATATCTTTTACCTCTGGGCCTATGATGATATCACAACACTTTTGCCTGATGGTGTGGTCATCAAGAATGCCAATGAGATTATTCCCCAAGAGCAGGTGTTCAGCTATAACGAGACCGACCAGTTCGGTCATGGAAAAGGAAGTTATGCCGGTTTTTCAGACGTCTTTCGCTACAAGCTACTATACAAATACGGGGGCTGGTGGGTGGATATGGATATATGTTGTCTAAAACCATTTGATATACGCGCGCTTTATGTTTTCCGTGAGCATCACGATTATCCGGCAGTTGGTAATATGATGAAGTGTCCGCCCGGAAGCGAGGTAATGAAATGTTCCTATGAACAGGCGGTTCAGGAAGTGCACGAAAATAATGCCGATTGGCACAAGCCGCTCGATATCCTTAACAGGAATATACAAGAGCAAAATTTGCTGGCATTTGTCCGCCCTATGTCTAACATCGATGATTGGTATGAAGTGAACAAATACTTCCGTAAGCGCCAGGCTATCTCACCTGACTGGTATGCCCTTCATTTTGTCAATGAAATGCTGCGGATCAACAACATTGACAAGAATGGCGTCAAGTGGAACTCCGAGGTTGGGCGGCTGCTTCGTGAATACGGATTAATGGAAGAGAACATTTCCTGGAAACAATTGATCAAGGAAGAATGGGAATATTCATGGCTTTATTTTAAGACAAAACAGGTAGGGAAAGAAATCATGTATAAATTTGGTGTGAACGTGCGATCCTTTTAGATATAAATTTTGGAAAATATGTTATCCATTCCACCTTCATTTCCGGTTTTATAATAAGGCATGTAGAGGGTCCACGTGCGGGACTATCGGTCGGATGGCTTTTTCCAATGTGGTGAACCCAATACTTAAGCGATTAAATTTTAGCCGTCCGACCGGTTTTGAGTTATCTTGTGCCTCACCGGATGCTTTATTCTATCTATTTTTTTAATAGCTCCGAAGGAGCGTTTATCATAAACACAGGGCGAAAGCCTTATGCCATTCGTAAATAAACCTTTCGTAAGCCCTGAAAGGGCGTTATCAATGCAAACCTTCACAACATGGGACAGTCATTAGCTAAACAATACACGCATATTAT
>PXTV01000221.1:4659-12637 GCA_003022985.1 Bacteroidetes bacterium SW_11_45_7
ATGGATCAAGACAGTAGATAACAGCTTGAAGCATTTTGCCTGGCAGAATGGTTATGGGGCTTTTTCTGTCAACCCTTTAGGTGTTGACAAGGTTAAGGAGTATATAGCAAACCAGCATGAACAGCACCGGAAAAAAAAGTTTTCAAGAAGAATATTTAACTTTTCTGGACAAGTTTCAGGTTGAGTACGATGAGCGGTATTTATGGGATTAGCGACTGAGGGGTATTTGGGCCTGTTCTTTTTTATACACAGGGCTTCGCCCTGAGATAATGATATGCGCCCTTTCAGGGCTTGGGGAAGGCACAAATTTTCTGATATCTAAATTTTCTGTTCATCTCTAATGAAATGGTACTCTCTCATACTGCTCATTTTTTGTGCTCTTTTACTCTGGCAGTGCAGTTCAGAGGAGATCACTTCCGGGGAGAGCTATGCCATTCATGCCGATACGGTTCTCTCCACGCCAAACACCCAAGAGCAATATGTCTCAAAAGTTGTGTTGGAGAATGAGAGTGATTCGGTCACTGTTCAACCCTACATCAGGTGGAAAGCAGCACCTGATCTAAGATCCAATGAAAAAATCGTCAATTCGATTGTCGATAAGAGCTGGTCCGATAAGCGCAAAGCTGACTCTCTCTATTATTTTATCCATCAAATGATCCGTTTCAAGGAGCCCGAATTGTCCAATGAAAAAGCCATGCACAATCCGGTCAAACTGATTCATTCCTATGGCAATGGTTATTGCAGCCAATTTGCTGCCGGGTTTGCTAACCTTTGCAACAAAGCAGGTGTGCAAGCCAGGGTATGGGATCTTCAAGGGCACGTGGTTAGCGAAGTATATTACAATTCCGCCTGGCATATGTACGATCCGGATTACCAATTGAGGTTTAAGGATAAAAGTGGAGTGTTTGTTTCTGTACCGGAGTTGGAAACCAATCCATCCATCATAGACGATCGGATCATCGGCAACTTTGACGCGGAATGGTACAAGAGCTTGTTCACATCCACTGATGACAACAACCCTAATCATTATTACCAAAAGTTTGCTGATCGCGATCACCGGATAGAATGCAAGTTATATCCTAATGATAAAGTGGTGTATGATGTTGTAAAAAACGACAGTTGGTGGGCTCGTCTGCGCGAATGGATAAGGGATTTCTACATCCACGAGCATTACCATGACCACTATCCCGATTTTTTTGGCGAGGGAACTTATATCCGTAAGCTGCAGGGGGACAAGCTTGATACCGGCCAACTAATAATCGACATTCGCTGGCCTTACCGGATTCAATCGGTCGTTGCCAAAATATTCCTGAAGCCGGGGATCAGTGCCGGGCAGGTTGAGCTAAGGGGTAGGAGGCCGGATGGCTCCTGGAAGAAAAGTGAAAACTGGCAAGTTAGGGGCAACCAATTAATTGTTCCCTGCCGTTTTGTCGACTACAACTGGCGGGAACTTACCGATTTTTCCCTCAAGATCGGGAAAAGAAACGGGCGGGTGATGTCAGAAAGCGTTGATTCCATCCACATCGTTTCGCAATTTCAGTTCAACCCGCGCGTGTTTTTGCCTGTCGGGAATGCTAAGCAAATGGCTATTGATCTGAGTAGTGGGAATAGTGGCAAAACAAAGATCGAGGCGAGTTGGGAGAAAACGCCTAACTGGGCGGTAGAAGAAAAGACCTATGACTAAAGTAGCTGTTATCTCGCCATTTAAGGGCCATTATTCAGAAACATTTATTCACGATCAAGTTCAGTTTTTGTCAGCTTACGACCAATGGCTAACGGGTGGCTATTTGCCCACTGTTAAGCCTTCGGGTGAATTGTTCTCACCTATCCATAAAATGCTCAGTAAAATTACCTCCCATAGGGCTCTTGGCAGTTTTGTGCGTTCAGAATTAGAAAAGAAAGTTGGTCAATGGTTAATGCAACATAATATTGATGTTGTGTTGGCGCATTACGGTCCTACAGGCGTCCATATGGCGCGGGTTTGCCAAACATATGGCATTCCGCTTGTTGTTCACTTTCACGGTTATGATGTGTACCGTGGTGATGAATTAGAGCGATATAGCAACGCATATAGTTTGATATTTCAGCAAGCGGCCGCTTTAATTGCAGTGTCAAAAGATATGGTAGATGATCTGCTGAATTTAGGAGCCACATTTGAAAAGATTGCTTATAACCCTTGTGGTGTTAACCCTGAGGAATTTCCTCGTGCTGAGTTGAAGCGAAATCCGCCCGAGGTTCTTTTTGTAGGTAGGTTGGCAAAGAAAAAGCGCCCTGAATTGGCCATTCGTTCATTTGCTGAGGTGGTACAACAAATTCCGGAAGCGAGGATGAAAATCATCGGATCGGGTGTACTTGAAAAAAAGTGTAAGCAATTGGTGAGGACGTTACATCTTCAAAATCATGTTGATTTTCAGGGCGCTGTTACTCATCATAAAGTCAAGGAAGCACTCGCAAAAGCCACCGTATTTTACTTACCGAGTGGTACAGATGAGGGGGGCAATGCTGAAGGAACACCAGTTGCTGCGTTAGAAGCGAGTGCAGCAGGCTTGCCCTTGGTGGCCTCAAACCATAAAGGATTGAAAGATGCTATTGTACATCAAGAATCCGGCTATCTGGTAAATGAAAATGCAACGCCTCGAGATTTTGCTAAACCATTGATTTCATTATTAAGGAGCCCAAATCAAGCTCTAAAAATGGGAAGACAAGGCATGGCGCATATTCGAACTTATTTTTCACAACTTGACCGGCATAAAAATTTATATCAAATCTTAAGGAATAGTGCAAAAAGTTTCTGATTCTTGGTAGCAATCGTCAACTTATATATTTTTTCGGGAACAAAGTAAATTTGCTTACATAGAATTGCCATTATTAGCGTTTTCTTTTTTCATTACCTTGAAATTGCTCCATGTCTATTGACTTTTCTAAAAGAAAGTTTTTTTTTGATGTAGATAAGTCAGTCCACTAAAAACATGTCGTTTTCAAAACATGGCCGAACCGGGTTTTCTATTAACCCTAAATTGAATTTATGCCCTCTCCAGCCATTGTTGTAGTAGCGTTTAATCGCCCTTTATCACTACAGCGCCTTTTAACCTCACTCCGGCAAGCGAGTTATCCCTCGGATGATATTCCTTTAATTATTAGTATTGATAAGTCAGAAGTAGATGAAGTATATAAGATAGCAAATGATTTTGATTGGCCACATGGACAAAAAGAGATCGTAAAGTATGAAGAACGATTAGGGCTCAGACAGCATGTTCTTAAGTGTGGCGATTTTGCTGAAGAATATGAACAAATTATTGTGTTGGAGGATGATTTATTTGCATCACCCTATTTCTATCAATTCGCTCAAGAAGGAATCGAATATTACAAGAATGATGAATCCATAGCCGGTATATCACTTTATAGCTACCAGGTGACTGAAAGCAGTTTAACTTCTTTTCATCCTTTGGATGATGGCTATGATGTGTATTTTATGCAGTATCCATCTTCCTGGGGGCAATGCTGGACGCGTGATCAGTGGCGAAGATTCAGGGAGTGGGACAGAAACAACACGCTTAAGGAGGATGCCTTGCCGTGCTATATGAATGCCTGGAAAAATAATTCGTGGAAAAAACAATTTGCCTATTATCTGAAGAAAACGAACCAATACTTCGTTTATCCCAAAGTGTCATTTACCACTAACTTTGGCGATAAAGGCACCAATAATCCTTATGATCTGGACATTTATCAGGTTCCCCTCCAATTATCCAAGCCGGCTCTCAGTTTAATTGATATGGATAAAAGTTTATCTAAATACGATATTCACTTCGAGTTAGAGGTCGATTCTGTTAAAGAGATCATTCCTGAATTAAAGGCTTATGATTTAGAGATTGATTTGTTTGGCACCAAGGATTTGAAAGAGATCGATAAGGAATACGTGCTCACGTCAAAAAATGCACGCAACTATGTGAAATGTTATGGAGATCGCATGCATCCCATGTTGCTCAATATCATTTACAATATATACGGTAGTAAAGTGTTTTTATGTAATCGAACAGATGTATTAAATGATATAAAAAAGGGAAGTTTTGGTACACAAACTTTTCTTCACAAGTACATTCATCACAACAAAAGAAGCAAAGTCCCTTTTTTGGATTTAATTTTCAGCCAGATCAGATTTAAGTTTTTTAACTACCTGCACTTCATGAAAAAGACTTTAGGTAATTCCCATTGACTATCGATTGGGATTTTAATAAGGTTGGATATAGATGGTGAAAAAGTATCAAGAACAATCTCCCGCTTTCCGGATATCGGTCTTGCTTTTCATCTTTTCATTTCTCCTTTATGCGAATTCGATTCCCAACGAGTACAATATGGATGATGAGCTCGTTGCTGACAATGATCTCATCGAAAATCGAGGCATAAGAGCTATTCCCCAATTATTTTCCAATGCCTACTACCAAGATGAAATGGGCTATCAGTATGGCTATCGCCCCTTTACTTTAGCCACATTTGCCATTGAGCATGCAGTATTTGGTGACAATCCATACCTAAGTCATTTGGTTAATGTTTTGCTTTACAGTCTACTCGTTGTCCTCATTTTTATCTCTCTCTGCAAACTTTTCCCAGCTTTTAATTGGGTTTTCCCTGCATTGGTTGCCTTTTTATTTGCAGCGCATCCTATACATACAGAGGCAGTCGCAAGCATCAAAAACCGTGAAGAAATACTTGCCTTGTTGGGAGGTATAGGGAGTCTCTACTGTCTCACTTGTATTGTGAAGCATGAAAAATGGTATTATTATATACTTATACCTCTATTCTTTTTTGCGGGTGTTCTCTCCAAGAAAAGCGTTATCTCATTTGCTTTTATTACCCCGTTGGCAGGTGGTTTATTGCTGAATTTATCGATGAGGCAGGTCCTTTTGTTGAGTGTGCCATTGGGTACATTGGCAGCCTTCTTCGTGCCAGTGAACCTATTGATTCACAAAATTGGGTTTGCGGCACTAGTCGCTATTGCACCATTGCTTTTTTTAAGTACTTTTTGGTTGCAAAGCGTTTATTGGGCAAAGCTTCTGATCAGCTTTTTACAATCTACTTTCCGCATCTATTTGATTCCTTCTCTAAAGCGAATGGCTAATCGACTTGTTGTTTTTGTCAATGGTCTGCTAAAGCAGATGCTTCAGCTTTACAGGAATATTCTCCATTTTTTTCTGCACCCCACGAAAACTCCTGCCTATTCAACAAAACGTAATGAACAGCCAGGCTTGATTGATGCAATCATGGCAGTGTTTACCTTAAGTGGTTTTGGTATTGTTTTGTTTTTACCTGACTTAATCTGGTTTGAATTTACCTTGATTATGTTTGCCGGATTAATGGCTTTGAACAGAGGGGCTATAAAAAGGCATTTTTGGATAACTATTGTCTTGCTTCTATTGGCCATCTTTGGTTTTGCATATCAATTATCATTTATTTTTCCTTTATTAATAGGTAGCACGGCTTTTCTTTTCCATTTTTCAAAACATCCTGTAATAAGAAATACTTATTTAGTTCTATTAATTTTCTATTTTACTGTTGTGGGATTTGATAATATTGTTAGAGGCAATTCACTGGCTTTAACAGCTTTAAACCTTGGTTCTTTCTTTTTATTTTACGGTGTGCTTCTCGGTATTCTTGAAAAATTTCGAGGTACAAGAAAAGGTTTAATCTACATCACAAGTTTTTTAACAGGATTATTTATTATTGGTTCGGCAATTCTCATATTGAATAAGTCTGGATTTGTTAGTGTATTATTTATATTCATTTTATCAATAATACATTTATTCTTATTCGGCCTCGCTGTATTAAATAAAGCCTATCTGTTAACAAGGATTGTATTTTTAACAATAACTATTTATTTAATTACTTCTATTGCATTTAACTATATATCATTTAATGAAAATATACAAAATGCTCGGCAATCTATCATACAGCAAAATGAGACTAATAATTTTACTCAAGAAGATGGACAACCTCAGAAACCTCTTCCACCAGAACAAGATTTGAACCCTCTGAATATTGGAAAAGTCCAATCACCCTCTGTCTTTCCCAAAGAAGGACGCAAATCGTTAACTTACAATGAGAATCCCATCCAGCATTATGAGAATGAGCCCTCTGTGAAATTCGGTATCAGCGCTTATTCGCTTGGCTACTACCTCAAATTGTTACTAGTCCCTCATCCTCTGAACTTTTATTATGGCTACGCCAAGATTCCGGTTGTATCTATGAGTAATGGTTGGGCACTTTTGTCTGCTTTAGTGTATTTGGCATTAGGAATCCTTAGTATTTCTATTATACGTAAGTATCCTGTGCTTGCCTTTGGCTTGTTAGCCTTCTTATCCTCCATTGCAGTGTTTTCAAATTTTGTTGCGCCAGCGGCAGGTATTATAGGCGAACGCATGGCATTTACTGCCTCCCTTGGTTTCTGTATAGTGATCGCCCGGTTATTGGTTCACATTTTTAAGGTAGATATAACGCGCTCTCAAATAACGTTCAAAGATCTACCCATATCATTTTTAATCGTTACAGGGTTGATACTGGCTCTCTATTCCGGCAAAACCTTTAGCCGCAACTTCAAGTGGGAAAATCGCATAACCCTCATGCAGCACGATATTGAAAACCTCGAAAATTCATCAATTGCCAACAGCTTGTATGCCAAGAATTTAATGGCCACGTTGGATCAATTGACGACCGCTCAACGGCAGCAACGCATTGCTAAAGCGGAAAAGCACCTTAAACAGTCGATCGATATCTATCCTGCGTTTTTCAATAACTGGTACGATCTCGGGCGCATCCAACTCATGCAAAAGCAATACGATCAAGCCCTGAAAACTTTCAAACGAGCCATTGAGCTCGATTCAACCTATCCCAAAACCTACATGAAGATTGCCGGTATTTACCAAAAAAAGGGAAACAGGCAGAAAGAGTTCGCGTACGTGAAGAAAGCATTTGACAAACAACCAACAAATGAAAGGGCTGGCACCTATTTGGGTGAGTTTTACATGAAACAAAACCAAATGGAAAAGGCGATCGATGTACTGCAGAAACTGGTGAGGAATGCACCCAATTCCTATCAAGGGCGCAAAAAGCTGGGAAGAGCTTACTTTCAATCAAAGCGCTATAAGCAAGCAGCTCAGGCTCTTGAAAAAGCTTATCAAATCCGGCAGAACGATTATGAATTGGTGGTTAATCTAAGCGAGATTTACCGCGAACTCGGGAATAAAAGGAAAGCAGAATTCTACGGTAAACGTGCCAGGCAGCTTAAGGGCAGCCAAGGAAAGAATTGAGTCGCTCAACGCACTTTCTCGCCAAGCTCGACATGTTCATGATCTGGCTTCAGCAAAGTGATGTTCCCCTCATCATCGCTTACACCAAGAACCAGGACTTCAGAAATAAACGATAATCAAACGATCTTGCAAATCCTTCTTGGCATAATTCGCAATAATCTGCGCGGATGACTGCTTTTGGCCAATCGATTGACCGAAGTCGATAAAGAGCTTGTAGGCAGGTTGCCTTGCTTCAGGAAAGTCCTGCACACCCACAATCCTGCCCACCCGCATATCGATTTGCTGAAAATCTTCGATGGTTGCCATTGTTGGGTAATTGAGGTGACTCTGTTGAATGAGGTAATTAGGGCAATTAGTTGATTGAAACAGTTGCCATTCAATCAACTTTGCACCAAGTTCTTCTGAACGATTTTCTGCACTTCCTCATACAGCTCCCCGTTCGTAGCAATGATTTCGCGCCCGTTGAGATAATTCTCACCACCGCTGAAATCACTCACCTTGCCACCGGCCTGTTGCACGATAAAAGAGCCGGCAGCCACATCCCAGGGGCTCAGACTGTACTCGAAATAGGCATCGAAGCGGCCACATGCTACATAACAAAGATCCAAGGCTGCAGTGCCGTATCTGCGTAAACCCTGCGTGTGATGAATGAGATGCATCATCGTGTCGATATAGGC
>PXTV01000222.1:0-8590 GCA_003022985.1 Bacteroidetes bacterium SW_11_45_7
ACGGTCTCATTTGTGGAGTTTGAGGAGCGCAATGGGATATCCACAGGTGATGTCATGGAAAAGGTGCGGAATAATCTGACCGGTTTCCCGGGTGTGAATATCACTGTAGAGAAAAACCGGGTTGGGCCGCCCACCGGCAAACCCGTCAACATAGAGGTTGCCGGAGAAAATTACGAGGTGTTGATCGATAATGCCAAGAAGATGAAAAATTACATTGCCAATGCTGAAATCCCCGGCATCGAAAAGCTGCAGCTGGACCTTGAAACCGGTCAGCCTGAACTATTGGTCAATGTGAAGCGGAAAATTGCCAAGCGCTATGGTGTATCAACTGCTAAAATCGGCCAGGCCATCCGAACAGCGCTCTTTGGCAAGGAAGTGTCGCAGTACAAGCTTGGTGAAGATGAGTACCCTATCATGGTGAGACTGCAAAATCAATACCGCTATGATCTGAACGATTTGTTGGAGCAAAAAATCACATTCCGGGACAGGGCAAGTGGGGGACGTATTGTACAAGTACCGATTTCAGCAGTAGCGGATATTGAATATTCGTCATCTTTTGGCGCCATTAACAGGAAAAATAAAAAGCGCGTAATCACCATTTATTCCAATGTAAAAGAGGGTTACAATTCTACGGCTATTAACAATAAGATTCAGAAACTGCTCAAAGGGTTTGATCTGCCTGCCGGGTACAATTACAAGTTTACAGGTAAGCAGAAGGAACAACAGCAATCCTCCGACTTTTTAACAAAAGCACTTTTGGTCTCTCTCCTGCTGATCCTGCTTATCATTGTTGCCCAATTCAATTCGATACTCACACCGTTTATCATTATTGCTTCTGTGATCTTTAGCACGATTGGCGTGTTTTTAGGGCTCGCCATTTTTAAAATGGACTTTATTGTGATGATGACGGGAATCGGTATCATTTCGCTGGCGGGCATTGTGGTTAATAATGCTATCGTCCTGATCGATTACACGAATCTTGTACGCCAGCGAGAGGCAAGTCGAAAAGGCCTTGATTATGATACAATGCCCAATGAGAATTTAATCGAATCGATCATACAGGGGGGTAAGGTACGTCTGCGACCTGTTCTCTTGACAGCTATCACCACAATATTGGGACTGATCCCGCTCGCTGTTGGCTTTAATATAAATTTCTATTCACTGATCAAGGATTGGGAACCCCGGATTTTCATTGGTGGTGATAACGTCATCTTCTGGGGCCCAATGGCCTGGACTGTGATCTTTGGTCTCGCATTTGCCACCTTCTTGACTCTCGTCATTGTGCCCGTGATGTACCTGATCGCTGAGCGCGTCAAAAGGTTGTTCCTGGGTGGCAGTTCTGAATATAATCAGAATTCCCGGGGATAAAGATTTATCAAAGGCATTTCATTGAATTAGGCACTTTGGCAATAACGACCTATACGTTATCCTGAATAGTTTGACATATTCTCATTCCCTTACAGGAAAAGATCGGTTTAGTGAACAAATAAACAATGTACAAACAACAGTATGAGTAAGAAGTACAGCCTTCTCCAACTGCCGAATAAAACCTTGTGAAGCAAGGCCTCGAGGGTATTGGGTGGATGGTGGATATCCTCTCGCCTTAGGCGAGGGGGGATTAAGAGGATGGACAACAACGGAATGATAGCGCTTAGCAGATAATACCAGCGTGGATGGTGGTATCGTCAAACAGCTTCTCTTGGTTTTAGTAATGAACCGCCTAATTCAATCATTCCATTCAGAATGTGGAGACTGGCCGCATCCATTAACGGGGTTGCTAATAGGTAGACAAGGCCAAATGCTACTATAAAAATCAGGGCTGGTATCTTTTAGATAGATAATTAATAAGAACCGATAGAATAACACAGCCACGGGTTCCAATGGTTGTGGGTACAAAAATGCGGCTAAAGCCGCTATCATGAATTGATTGTTATACTTGGGGCAGAACAACAAAGAGAATTAGATTTTACTAAAGCCGCTATCATTTATTGATTGTTATCCGTTGGCTGAAGCCAATAGCATTGATTTTTGAATAACTTTCCAAAAGTTTTCCGTTTCAGGGATCTCATGTACCGCTTTTTTTTCGGTAACTTTTGGGAAGTTGCCAGCCAAGGGTTCAAAAGCCTATATAACAGTGCCTTTAGCCACATTGTTATCAGGAACCCCTGAACGCCTAATTCTAAGAACCGATTTATCCTTCCTGCGCTTCAACCTTTTCCACTTGGGGCACCATGCGTTGCATCATGGACTCGATACCTTGTTTGAGCGTTACCATGGATGAAGGACAACCGCTGCACGAACCCTGAAGTTCTAAGGTCAGAACACCATTTTCAAAGGACTGGAATTGGATAGCACCGCCATCCATTTCCACAGCCGGCTTGACGTAATTTTCGAGCATCTGCTTGATCCTGGCTACTGTTTCATCGTCACTTTCATTCACCTTATTGCCTGATTCGGTCTCAGGCGCTTCCTCATCGATAACAGGTTTGCCGGCTTGAACATATTCCTTGAGGAAAAGCTTAACCTGTGGGATGACCTCCTCCCACTCTTGCTCCTCGTTCTTGGTGATGCTGACAAAATTGTTGTTGATAAAAACGCCGGCTACAAAGGGGTACTCGAACAATTCCTGAGCAAGCGGACTGCTTTTGGCACTCTCGGGATCACGATAATCCGCACTTTGATTGGGTAAGAGGAGCTGGTTCATGACGAATTTCAACGAGTCGGGGTTGGGCGTCATCTCCGTATAGATCTCAAGATTAGGTGCTTCTTGTGTCGTAGCCATAGTTGGTTTTATTTTTTTAGACTGATTCTAAATAACAAAGATAACGATTTCACAAGTTCAACAAGTTAAGAGCAAAAGAGAAAATGAACATGGACTCTTGTTGATGGGAAAGCGCTCATCTTATCATTTTTATCTATTTTACCAACATGCTTTGTGTTGAACCGTTCACACCGGTTTGATGGGTAATAAGTTTTCGAGTTATTGATAAGTGTAGTTTCAAGAGCTTTTAGGTTGATTAGATGGAATGGAAGTATTCAAAACTGTCGGGAACTATGTATTTAGTGGGGCAAAATAGTTCAGGCAAAGTCTTCAACAACATTAGCATGTGGCAACAATAAGTCAGATAACTTTAAGAATCCCGCTGATCTCGCTGATATGGTCGCAGATTTTTTTCTGCGAATCATCAGCGTCATATGCGGGAAAAATTATGCTCATATTGGACTGATAACCAGTCGATTCAAAAGGGTTATATAGAAAACGCAGAGGAAAATTTTGATGCAAGGGGTATGAATCGTTAACTTCATAATTCCCAAACTGTTCATGGACCAGTTGTTTTTATGACAAGGTCCCTTTTATTACTGACGATAGGGGCCTGCCTTTGCAAATACCCCTGCCGGCAATGAATCGAAAACAGCTAGTTCGCTTATCTCCAATTTCCCGCGCTTAGAAGATAAGAGCAAATCGCCATAGCGCTCGTAATCGGCCCAAGGGGTGACCATCGATGGCTCGCTTTGGTCAGCTTTTTGAAAATAGGCCCACTTGCGGACGAGGTGACGATCCTGATCGATATACACATGGTACTTATTTTGCGGGGTAAAGCCCACTTTGTTAAAAGTGACCTCGATCACATCGGCTTTTTGACCATTGTCCAGTGTATCATCACCCATATACGATAGCTGGACACCGTGGTCCTTGAGTTTAAAGGGTATGATGAGCCAGTAAGAATCATTAGCCCACATTTGCTCACCTTTCTGCAGGTATTGCTCTACTGAATCCCGTTCGTTTGTGATTTCTCCATCTTGAAAGACGTTTCCGGTATCCGCTACTAAATCAACATGGATCGTCAAATTTTCTTGCGGCACATAAATTTTAACGCGATCGGTGTTCTTATCCCAAAGCAATTCCCGCTTACCGAAAAAATTCCACTGTAAGTAGCGCGTGTTGTGCCAGGCTTGCTCACCACCCATCGCTTGTATGGCACTATCGGCAATAGCTATAGCTTTCTTATCGGAGTTTTGAGCATTAAAAGATGCTTTGCTTTGCTGTTTCTGATCACCTTTGGTTATTTGTTGCTGTTCTTGCTCAGTTTTGGACCAACAGCCTGAGAATATTACTGCTAACAAGAGAAAAAAGGCATTTGTCGGATTTTTCATTTTATCGGGTTTTGGGTGGTAAGTTGCTTAGGAAGATGGAAGCGTTGTAGGGGTAAGGTAAGTTGTGATGCGTGAAGCTGTCTTGCCCGGGCATGTTGACAGGAGTCAACAAGACAATCAATCGGGATTGGTCAAACCTACATGTACTTATCGCCTTTGATGCGTTTGACATCGTTGGCAATATCCTTGATTTCCTGCTCTTTATTTTTATCACAAATCAGCAATGTATCTTCCGTGTCAATGACACAGTAATTATCCAATCCCTGCAGGACGATCAGTTTGCCATCTCTGCCCATAACCATGCAATTCTTTGAGTCATAAGTCATCACATCATTACCGGATATGGCATTACCGGCATTATCCTTTTGGTACACATTGTAAAGGGAAGACCATGTGCCAAGATCGGACCAGCCGAACCGGGAAGGGATCACATAAACATTTTCAGCCTTTTCCATGACGCCAAAGTCAATAGCAATGTTGGGGCAGATCGAATATGCTTGAGCAATAAAATCCTTTTCCTCGTCTGTAAAGTAAACCTCATGCCCTTGGCTGAAAGCTTCATGAATATCGGGAAGATGTGTGTTAAATGCTTTTTGGATGCTATTCAGGCTCCATAGAAAAATGCCGGAATTCCAGAGAAAATCCCCGCTTTCCAAAAACCTTTTGGCAATATCAACTGTGGGCTTTTCGGTGAACGTTTTCACTTGGTAAATGCCCTCCGTATTACTTTCGTCATTGTACTGGATATACCCATACCCCGTATCGGGTTTTGTAGGCTGTATACCTAAGGTCAAAAGAGCATCGTGTTCCTCTGCAAACGAGAGCCCCTTTTTGATCACATGTGCAAAATCTTCTGGATCAACCACAAAATGATCGGAGGGCGTAATAACCATGCTCGCCTCAGGATCTCTTGAAGCTAATTTGTTCGTTACGTATGCAATGCAAGGTGCCGTATTTCTTCGCAGGGGCTCTTCAAGAATTTGCTCGGGTAAAATATCCGGCAGCTGTTCTTTTACGATGGGCGTGTACTCCTCATTTGTTACAATGTAGATGTTTTCTGCCGGGCAGACTTTTCTGAAACGGTCGTATGTTAGTTGAAGCAATGTGCGTCCCACATCGAGAATGTCGAGGAATTGTTTGGGATAGTCAACCCGGCTTTTGGGCCAGAAACGGCTGCCGATGCCGCCTGCCATAATAGCCACATATTGATTACTCATTCAACACGCCCTTTAATGATAGATAAGCAACTGCAAATAGACAATTACCTGTTGATTTATCCAAATTTCGGAAGGATTTTTGCATATCTCTACCCGGATCAAAAAAGTTGCCAGTCAACCCTTAAAGGGGGGTGACAAATCCTCGATTTTTGCGTAAATTTAAACAAAATATATGATAACAAGATTAAATAAATATTAGGCGATGATTGAAGTTGAAAGCCAACTCCACAGTGCATTAAAAGAATACTTTGGATTTGATGCATTCAAGGGTAATCAGGAAGAAATCATACGAACAATTCTGCAAGGGCACGACACTTTTGTCATCATGCCCACAGGTGGCGGCAAATCCCTTTGCTATCAACTACCTGCTCTTTTAACCGAGGGCACAACAATCATTGTGTCACCTCTTATTGCTCTTATGAAAAACCAGGTTGATGCTATTCGTTCTTATAGCGGCATCGATCATATTGCTCATTTCCTGAATTCCTCTCTTACACGCACTCAAACCAAAAAAGTGAAAGATGATCTCCGGCAGCGGAGGACGAAATTGCTCTATGTAGCACCTGAAACCCTCACCAAGCAGGAAAATCTCGACTTTTTTAAGGAAATCGATATTTCATTTGTAGCTGTTGATGAAGCCCATTGCATTTCGGAATGGGGCCACGATTTCCGTCCTGAATACCGCAGGATCAAACAGATGTTGCGTGCCATTGGCCGCCAAATTCCCCTTATTGCTCTCACCGCAACAGCAACACCCAAGGTGCGCGATGACATTACCAAGAACCTTCAGATGCGGGAGCCGCAGGTGTTTGTTTCTTCCTTTAACAGGCCCAATCTGCATTACGAGGTGCGTCCAAAGGGACAAAATGGCAAGGCCGAGAAGAATATCATCCAGTTTATTAAAAAGAACCCCGACAGAGCAAAATAGAAAAGCTCGATGGATCAACCTATCTTACTGCAAGATAACCATTTATCTTATTACGGCTAAAATGGGAGGGCTACCATCTATGACGTGTAATTACCGCGTATGGAAGCCGCTATGTTTTCAAACTCTTCTTGGGAAAACTCAAGTTTGGGGCGTGAAAAATTAATGTCCCCGATATGATTTATTGGAATTAAGTGGATGTGCGCATGAGGCACATCGAGTCCAACAACAGCCACACCTACTCTTTGGCATGGAATTGTTGCCTCAATTGCTTTGGCCACTTTCTTGGAAAAAACAGTTAAATGGCTGAGCAAATCATCTTCAACATCAAAGAGATAATCTACTTCCTGTTTTGGGACCACAAGAGTATGCCCTTTTGCTAAAGGATTGATATCGAGGAAAGCGTAAGAACGCTCATCTTCAGCTATCTTGTAACTAGGAATTTCTCCCTGAACAATCTTTGTAAAAAGAGTAGCCATTGATCAAAATGTTAATGTTTAATGCAATAAAATGCCTTACATGTCTATCGCATGTAGCCAAACATAAAATGAACTAATCCCGGGTTATAGATAAAATCTTATAGGCCACATTGCCCTTGGGTGTGGAAACTTCTACAACATCACCTTCTTGCTTTCCCAATACAGCTTCGCCAATAGGGGAGGTCACAGAGATTTTTTTCGCCTTCACATCGGCTTCTTTTTCACTAACCAATGTATATTTTGCCGTCTTCCCCGTCTTTTGATTTTCCAACTCCACTGTTGATAAGATGAGTGCTTTTGATGTATCGACATCTTTATCATCGACAACTCTGGCATTTCCAATGGCCTCCTCAAGTTCGGATATTTTCATCTCGAGCATTCCTTGCTCCTCTTTTGCAGCATCGTATTCAGCATTTTCGGATAAATCACCTTTTTCACGTGCTTCTTGAATCTTTCTGGCAACCTCAGCACGTTCTTTGGTTTTTAACCGATTCAGTTCATCTTTCAATTCCTTCATCTTTTCTTTGCTGAAATAATTATACGTTGCCATATCTACACCAGTTTTATTGTTCTTATACAGATAAAGAAACGTTTCCACTTATAAAGCAGAAACGTTTCGCAGAAATGAGCCAATAATTGCCCGGAAACATCACAAGTTAAACCGCAAACCAAAAGTGTGGGTTCCACTGAAAGGTTGCGTGTGCTGGTATGCATAATCAACTGCTATGGCTGGTCCGTCTTCCTCAAACGGTATTTGGAACGTAACGCCAGCGCTTGGCCCTGCATAAATTGACGTTTTCAGGGTTTCGGGATCATACATTCCGGTTTCACCGCGAAATGCAAAGCGAATGGAAAGATATTCCTTAAAGCCGTATTCAATACCGGCTCCATATTCATCACGGCCAAATGAATTGGATGTGAAATTAGCGAGTGTTGTAAGCCTGTGATTGGGCGTATCAACTTGCGCATCCAGATAAAAATCATATGATGCGCCAATGTTCAACATGGATGGCAGCTCAAATGGCTCAGAACGTTGATTAAGTGTTTGCTGATAATCACCTCCTGGTTCATTTCCCCTGAACGATAACCCATCACCTGTGAATTTCATCGTTGTGCCCACATTTCTCAATGAAAGACCAAATCGGGCCTGATCCCTTTCGCCAGTGACATATTGCAGCCCTGCATCGATGGCAACACCCGTGGAACTGACATTTTCAATCGATTCGGAAATCACCCTGACAGTAGCACCTGCATAGATACTGTTGGAAAAGGCCCTGGCATAGGAAACACCAATATTGAAAAAGCTCGGGTTAAACGTTCCTAAGCCTCCTTCGGGATTTCTGTATGTTGTGCGGTCCACTTCTCCAAAATCAAGAGCCATAATATTCAGGCCAATGGTGTTGGTTTCACCAACACGTTGAGCCACGCCAAGCGCATTGATGCCCATATCGGTGCCGGACGCCCAAATAGAGTGGGAAAAATTGATTTCTGTCTTTCTCGTAAAGGCCAAACCGGCAGGATTAACACGCATGGCCTCCATTCCTTGAATACGTGCGGTATTTAAGCTGTACAAACCTGAACTCTTGGCCCACGGATTCATCAACAATTCGTATGCACCGGCCTCACCCTTACGATCGGGATTACCGGCATTCGCTACATAACAGCCGCAAAGAATAATAATCGCAATTAAAGCAAATATCTTGTTGCTCATAAATCCACTTTTTAAAACGAATCTAAATCAATCGGTCTCATGACACCAAAGAACTTCACAACTCTTTCGCCAATGCCATCGGCTTGAACGTGAATCAAGTAAA
>PXTV01000222.1:8611-13611 GCA_003022985.1 Bacteroidetes bacterium SW_11_45_7
TTTCATATCGCCTGATCAAATCACCGTTAATGGAATAAATGGTGACAGTAGCGTTAGCTGGAAGATTTGTGATCTTCACTTCATTATCGATCTGGCTCCTTTCATAGTTGGAGAATGCATAGTAGGGGTTCGGTACAACCTTGATCATATCAAGGGCATCCTTTGCCACCCCGGTTTGACCCGTATCAACTCCGAGCCCTTCAGTATTGAACTCATACAAAGGAAGACCATTGTTCGCCCCGTCAAGCGTATATTGTTCATAGGGCTTGTTTACCCGCAGGCTTATTTGGGTTTCATTAGGTATAAGCCCGTTCTCATAAGATTTCAGTTCATGCTCAGGATCGAGGATTGGCATAGAAACCCACATAATGCTATCGTGAATCTTTCGTATGGGCTTAGGCATGAACTCCTTCTGACTATGATATTCCCTGAGGGTATCCCTTAATGATTCACCACCATCATACCTTGACTTGTGGACGTATATATGATGTTTACCACCATAAATGGTTGTTTTCTCTTCTGATGGAATTGAACCCTGAAGCGTGCTTGTGGGATTCCAGATCATATCATTACCATTATCCTCGCCTTTTGTGGATGCTTCACCAAACATGATGTTCAAGCGCTCACCCGTTTCCAAATTGATGGCGTAACCGGGGAAGTAGCCCATCCCAACATCGGACAAGTTGTATATATCACCTTCTCCAACTGTCTTAAATTGATCGGTGCTGAAATCCAATTCAATAATCTCACCACTGTTATAAGTTGTGGAATCGATTCGATCGCCTAAAACATCGGTTTCATATACTTTAATACGTGCACCATCGATGTACACATATTTGGTGCCTTGTTCCAATGTAGAAGGATTGGAGGGAGATTGCAATTCACCTGTGCTATCAATGGAGGGGTGCATGCGTAATTGCCCCTTTTGCACATTACCCTGCGTAAACTCATCGCGCTCACCAAGTTCAAGAACAGGGGCACGTGTCCACTTACTCTTATCATCAGTAAGGACGATGTCAACACTATTCAACCCGGCAAGGTTATTCTTGGGAATATAGTTATTCCATCTACTCTCACTGAGGTAAGCGCGAAGACGACCTGATGGGTTGTTAGTGGTATCACCTTGAGAATAAAACGTTCTTGGAAATGCCGGTCCATTTGTATAATGAGGGGGGTCACCTGAGATACACCGGCCGGGGCTTTGGCCGCTGTTGAGGCATTTGTCCTGCATAAAATTGGCCGCTAATGCATAGGGCGCCACAGTACCATCGATCAGGTCTTCAAAATCCTCATTAGGGTCGCGGTACCTGACACTATCTGAGAAGCCTCCATAATTGAACACTTTATAATAGTCATCGTAAAATCCGCCCTGATCATTATTATTGGGATCGTTAGCACAGTCCTGCGTATTTTCGCATTCTTTGTCACTACCGGAACGAATCCAGTTGAAGTAGTCAGCTCCGTCTTCATCCTGAACACCAGTTAGCCACTGTTCCTGAGGATCCTCAAATTCTATGCTGGCATCGATAACCCCATTGTTTTGATCAATGGGATTAAATGGTGCTTTATTTTCAAGTTCTCCGGGGTCAGCCACTTGCTCAACATTCACAGAGATGCCATAATCGCGCAATATCTCGCCCGATTCATTTGTTAAAAAGATGGGCTGCTCATTTGCACGGCTAATATCGAGATTGGACCAAACAGTATCGTTTCTTGTCTCATCAACAAGATACCAGCGAGCATTAGCGGATAACTCGGTATTATTGAGTGAGTCCGCAAAATTTGTTGAGTCATCATCTAAATAAAGGGAAAACTCGGCATCCTTCACAGCAAGGGGATCAACAACTTTAACCTGAACCGGACCACGGTTCTTCTTGTAGGTGATCTCATCATAAGCATTGTCATCGCTACTAAGGATATTCTGGATCGATTGATCGGTCAATGCTAAATCGAGACCGCCATTCCCCTGTCCTTCAACCCGGGTTATCTTGACACCTTCTCCGTATTCGGAATTAACTACGGTTCCCCCTCTTCCGGACTTAGGAATATGGGGTATTGCTGAGTAGGCCTGGAAATTGCTACTACTCTTCAAATAGGGCCGGTCTTGTCCTTCCGGCTCGGTAAAGTTTTCGGTATCGTAATTGAATTCTTTATAGTTGTTATGGGCATAGGCAATAGCAGCAAAATAATAGGTTTTGTGGTTAACCAACCTGCTGTTGCCTTCAGCAAATTTATCCTCCGTCACACGGAATGTGTGTCGGATGCCTTCGTTATTGCCATCAACTTGAAGTTCAGGCACAAAAGCCTCCAAAGAAGGATTGCGCTGCATCGCGTAGCTGGTACAGTTTATAGCCCTGGAAATTATAGGTGGTGTCGTAATCGACAGAATCGAATTCGGCTGCAAGAGCCGCATCGGGATCGACACTTTCATATTGCTCTTTGTAGTTGTTGGAGCTCGGTTCATTGAACAACTTAATCACGAGCTCTTCATCCATCTCCCTGATCTGAAGAGAGGGAGCATCGGGCCTGTCGATCAAGTCAAAGCAGTTATCAAATAAACTTTGGGCTTTATCATCTGCTCTGCGTAATGCATCGAAATCTGCAGCACATCCGGATTGATTAGGAGGCCGCACCCATGTTACACCAATTGTAATATCGTTCACAGCACCAGGGGCGAGTGTAAAGGGTCCGGATGATTGCAAAAATCGCCTGTCAGCCGGTGTATTCCCTTCTGAGCATTCCGACCATGCACCGGAGCTTTGATTAGAGGGATCTGAAGGGAACATATATGGAAATGGTTGAGAGCCACCATAGCCATTCCCTCCATATGTGAAAGGAGAACCATCTTTCCAAAAACCTGACAGGTAGTTGTAATAATGAACAGCTGTTTCAGGGTTTCCCGTAACAGAAAAATCGTTGTTATAATAGAGAAAGGATGACATACCGAGCTCATCACCATTCACTTTGTTAGGTCCTTCAAAATAATCCACACCCAATAATGGCGGATTGGAGCCGTACCCCTTTGTTGCACAGTCCTCGTCAACAGCGTCACCATTATATACAATTCCCAACTCTCTCGTAGTGTCACAACCCACAAAATCGTCATCAAAACAGCCCAAGTCGGGGTCAACCCATTGTCCCATGTAGGCGTCATTCAGTTTTGTGGAAGATTCATTGGTTATTTGATACCTGTAAAAGGTCATATTATTCACTTCGTCACTGGTATTAAAGGCAAAGGCAGTAGCTTTAATTTCAAGGCCAATTGCTTGACCGCCTGTTTCCGTATGGATATTGCCTTTATCATTAAATACCCAAAAGATCATCTGGTCAGCATAAACCCCTGAACAGTTTTCATTAATAATTGGGTAATCACCTTGTGTAGGATCGTATTGGCCATCGCCATCAACGTCTTCAAAGGGAGCTAAATCATCGGTTACATTAATCGTTGTCCCTTGGGTGCCGGTTGCATTTGTATTGCCTTTAGCGGGCCATTGAAGAATATTTGAACTGATATCGCTTTGAGGTACGGTCGATGTCCCATTATCAGACGCTGCAATCAACTGATCGATATCGGAGCCACTGACTTCCCAAAAGCGATCGTAATTGTTACAGGTTTGTTTTGTGACAGTGCCTGTAGGTTTGAGCTGCAATTTTCAAATTGCCACCAGGGTCAATACCGCCAACCCATATAGAGCCGGCAAAAAGGGAATGGACAGAAGGTGCTGAGCCGGGTGGGCTAACTTTGGGTACTTCGTATTTTGCATCGTTAAGGTCCCACCACATATCACCGCCATTCAAAAGTGTGGTGCGCACATTATTGACATCCAGGTCTGTTTGTGCTGAAGCCGGTGAACAGCTTGCGGCCTGTTTTTTTAGCTCATCTGTTTGCTTGCGCGTCTTGCCCGAAGTTTCAATATTCTCTTTAGCTTGAGTGCTACAAGCAAAAGTCAATAATAAACCAACGATCAGAAATGATTTGATATGTCGTTCCATACCTCAAATGAAATTTGAAAAGCAATTAGAAATTCAATGTGGCACCTAAACGGATAAACCGCGGAATGCCATAATTACCGGGATCATTAATCCATGCTCTGTACTGGTCCTGAAATGATTGGGCTTGTTCTTCATCAACTTCCTCTTGGTTATTGATGAGCTGCTGCCCTTCAGGTGAACTTAAATACCCATCGTCATCAGGATTCCCTGTGTAGGGATAAACATCCGTCACGTTTCGCTGATTGAAGATATTTTTAACAAGCAGATAAACTTTGACAGAAACCGGATCCTTGCTCTGTTCACTTTCGCTGCCACTAAAGTCGAGATTAAAACGCTTGTAGAGGCGACCGTCCAACCGGATATTCCAGGGTAATCTTGAGCCGTTAATCTTGCCTTCAAGGATGGGGCGGTCAACTTGAGTAAACAGGGCTTCAGCTGTTGGATTTGCTTGTTTTGTATAAGGTGCGCCCGAGCGAGCTTGAAGAGTTAAGCTGGCACCGGTGTTGGACAGGAAGTCCACGCCATTAATGGATGGGCCAGTGTAGTTCTCCCCTTCTGCATAACTGTAGTTAAGCCGCAAATCGATTTGGTGTCTCGAGTCGTAATCTAATGGCACAATCGTTCTGAGATTGGGCTGTCCAAAATCCACCAAATCAGCTTGAGAAGTTGCATCAGAGCCCGTTCCTTCAGCGAACTGCAATGTGTAGTTGGCATTTAACGAAACGTTAGCTGTTCTGCGAAGGTCATAGGAAAGAGTGAGGCCTTTAATAGTGCCAAAGTCTATGTTATCGAATGTTTGATAAGTGTTGGGATAGGCGAAGTTGACCTTTTGTGCCTGGATCATATCGCGAACTTCACGATAAAATGCCGAGATGGTTAAAGCTGACGACTTACTAACCCTTTGTTCAAAACCGAGCTGATAATCAATGGTCTTTTCAGGTTTAAGGTTGGGATTGTTGATAAACTGCCCCACGTTATCCTCCAGGAACAAGTAATCATCAGGTGTT
>PXTV01000223.1 GCA_003022985.1 Bacteroidetes bacterium SW_11_45_7
ACAAGGTGTCTCGGCCGGGCAAACCAAAAGTACCTGCCTCATCTCGCCTCGCCTCGCCTCAGGCGAGGGATAATGAGGTACGCGTTTTTGTGATGAACCATTTTTATTTTCTGTTCTTTACCATCATTGGCCAAATGCCGGTAGTTCCGGCTCACAAGGTAGTTGATATTGCAAACGGTTGAAATGGCAATATGCAAAGCGTCCGGTCTTTTCTTTGCAGGTATTACACCTTGCTCTATATACAAATTCGCCAGGTGTTCAATTTTTACGAGCTGTTGGTTATTCAGAACAACTATTTCTATGGGATAGTCATCGATAATCTTCAATAAATCATTTTTTAGAATGACATAGGTAAATATCCCTTGCGGATTTTGCGGCCAAATATGATTGAAAGCCCGTTTGGTATTAATTCTTATATATCAAGCCTAAGGCCGGATACATTAAGTATGAATGTAAAACACATATGATTTTGGTCAAACGGGTATTACAATCCTCCCTCGCCTGAGGCGAGGCAGGCCTGAGGTCCCTCCAAAGGGACAGAAATAGGTGTTTGACCAAAATCATTCGCAAAGAGGTGGCTGGTATCCTCTCGCCTTAGGCGAGAGGGACAAAGGGGGTGGATACGCTAAGATGAAAAATTCGAGGTAATTGATAAATTTTATTCATTATCATGACCTTCTCAAGTCTTGGTTTGAATGAACAATAAAAAGCGGCCTTAACCCCATTTAGCAAGGGGGCTTTAAGCATATCATTCCATGACGAGTTTTGTAAGGTGACTCGTCAATCGGGATCATTTCCGGTAGTCTGCTTACTTTGATAGTGTGTTATTCTTATAGTTTTTTTGATGGAACACATTATTTTATAGCCGCCTATTATCTATTGCCATTTAACTTTTGGCGGGACCCTTGAGAGTAATGAGCCCTCATAAATGAGAATTTTTAGATAAAAATTTTGTGTGGTTTCAAATTCTCAGTAAATTGGTAGCAATTATTAATTAAAAACCAGAACTATGGAACAACAAGGCAATGCAGACCAAATGGCGGGACAACAGAATGTTACCGCCACTACCCCGCACATCCCTTCAACGAAGGAATGGGTTGTAATTTTGTTAATATCAGCTATCCCTGTGGTTAACATCATCATGTTATTTTTATGGGCATTTAGTGATGATACGCCTCAAGCAAAGGCCAATTGGGCCAAAGCCACGCTTATTTGGATAGCAATTATCATAGGACTTTATATCCTTATGGCGATTGTGTTTGCAGGTGTATTAGGGTCATTGCTTGGTGGCGCAGCTTCATCTGGCGGTGGCTTCTAAAGAATCAATAGCACACGGTTTCAAAACCCGCACATAATGCGTGCGGGTTTTTTGATGATAGTAACTGTTGTTGATTTGTTATATGAATGATGGCCATTCTATATGAAGCTCTGACAAGTTTTCTTTAGTTGTGATCATGAACAAATCTTGCCAAACAGCTTCTAATTGGTTTGTTACTTTCTCTTATCCCTGAAACAAAAGAGCAAGAATAGAAAGAACGAGCCGGGAAATGGCCAGCAGGGATTTTTTGAAAAGGAGCCCGGATCCTTAAGTGCATTGCGAAAGCTCCAAGCATCAAGATAATCATTGTAATAACCGCGGGCATGACAAGGCTTTCAAAATAAATACCGATCAAAAGAAGTGTGGCTGCTATCAATTGAATAGCGCCCAAAACATTCACAGACCAAGACGGAAGCCCGTAAACTTCGCATTCCTCTTTCATATTTGAAGCATTGCCACCCCTGTATTGAGTAGATTGTCCGTAACGAAGAAGCCAAACGTTGTAAAAGTCAATGGCAATTATAACCAGGCTTATGGTGCCGATGTATTCCATTTGAAATCGCTTATTTGTTTTTTAAGTTATATTTTTTTGAATAATAACCCAACATTTCTCCTGAAATGTGGTAAATTTTAACCACTTCTAATTGGCAGTTGCCCATTATTGATTTGTTATAATGAAATGAAATGAAGTGAGAAGAGCAATATTCTGTATTATTTTCGTACCAAAACAATAGCTTTATGCATTACCCGGCACTTTTATCGAGCATCTTCTTATTACTGGTCAATATTTTATTTTATAGCTGCATTGATGTAAGGAACACAAGCGAAGACCATAACAAAACAGTTAAGGACAGTCCTTCTCTCCGCGAATACTCAGTGCAATCCGTGCTTTGGCAGCAACATGCTGCCGAGTACAGGGCATTGGCTTATCAGGCATTCAATCTTGCCGGGTACAGGTTGGAGGACATCCTGCAGCAAGAGCAACAGGGCAAGAAACCCATGGCCATCATCACAGATATTGATGAGACAGTGCTGGACAACAGCCGGTTCAATGCCAAGCTGATTGAAGAGGACGTGGCATACAACAAGGAGCGGTGGATCAAATGGGCAAAACAGATCAATGCCGAGCCGGTCCCAGGATCACAGGAGTTCTTCAACCATGTGAAGGACAAAGGCGTGGAGGTCTTTTATATTTCCAACCGCTTCAAGGCCAATAAAGCTTCAACAGTTAAAAACCTGCGAAAGTACGATTACCCCTATGCCGATAGTGCTCACATCTTCCTCAAAGACACCACAAGCGGCAAGCAACCCAGACATGAGAAAGTGCTGGCCAATTACAACGTAGTACTCTACCTTGGCGATAACCTGTCAGATTTCCACAGCAGTTTTGACGATAAATCCACTCAAAAACGCAACCAGCTTGTGGGCAGCATGAAGAACAAGTTTGGGAAAAAGTTTATCGTCTTTCCCAACCCCATGTACGGTGCCTGGGAAACAGATGGCATCTACGATGGCAAGTACGATTGGACAGCAGCCGAGAAGGACTCTATACGCAAGGCAAAACTGAAAGCCTATTGATTGTCAGAACCATGCAGCATTAGTGAATAGAAAAATTGTGAAAGGATCTACTGATCTTCCAAAATCCTGTGTTTTATTTGATCTTAGCAACTGAATTCATTTTTCGTTACCGGCACACACGTTCCTTAACCTTCGCTATAGCATAATGGCTCGCCCTTTTCTGACATACAAAACCGCGTCAATTATCTTTTGGGCATTGATTGTACTGTTAGGGATAGGCAGTTGGTATAATTTAGTTAGTTGGTGGTGGTTGCTTATGCCGATTCTTTTATTCACTGTCTTGTTGGTTTACGGCTCAGTTTTTGTTTGTTCCCGGTTTTTTATTCCTGTAATTGGCGAAGGCAACAAAAGCAAGAAGCAGATTGCGCTTACCTTTGATGACGGGCCTGTAATGGAAGTGACTGATCAGGTCCTCCAAGTGTTGAGTGCGCATAATGTTAAAGGCACGTTCTTTTGCATAGGCGAGCGGCTGTCACAAAACAGGAAACTTGGCCAGCAAATTCATCAGGAGGGTCACTTGCTGGGCAATCACTCGTTTCATCACGGTTTTTGGTTCGATCTTTTGCCGGCAGCAAAAATGGAACGGGAATTGTGGCAGACCGATGAGGAGATTGCTACAATTACGGGTCAGCAGCCGGAGTGGTTTCGGCCTCCCTACGGTGTGACCAATCCCGCATTAGCTAAAGCAGCTCAACGAACCGGGCACAGATTGGCGGGGTGGAGTGTTCGATCGATGGATACGGTCAGCAGCAAAGATGCAAAAACTATTGCCGAAAAGGTGAAACGGCAGCTCAAACCGGGCGCCATTATCTTGTTTCACGACAGCCAGCCGTTGTTGCCGGATGTACTGGAAGAGGTGATCGCATTTGCCAAGAAAGAAGGCTACGATTTGGTGCGGCTTGATGAAGTAGTTGATTAATTATTGCCCGGAAAGTATCAGAAACGGTAAACAGTTATCACCAATGAATATCACGAAACGACAAGTCCTCGCCATTTTTTTATTTGTAGCATTATCAGGCCTGCCATTTGCCTTTCAAGTGCCATCCTCACTTTCAAAGGTAGACAACGGAGATTATCGTCAACTCAAGGATACGCTTGCTTTTAAAAAAGCGCTCCGGTACAAGAACGATACCACTCATACCATCATTAGCAACTTTGAGCAGCATAAGCAGCTCGAAGTGATGGAAGACCCTATCGTTACAAACGGGAAGTTTTACTTTCAAAAGCCGGGCAAGTTACGATGGGAGTACACCGATCCTTTTGATTACCTGATCGTGATCAATGACGATAAAGTAATGATAGAGGATAAGGGGAACACCAGCAAGTTCGATATGGGTAATAATAAGCTTTTCCAACAGGTCAATGATCTGCTGGTTAACCTTGTACGGGGCGAAATATTTTCCAATAACGATTACAGTGCAGAATTCTTTACAAATGAGAGCACTTACAAGGTTAAGCTTATCCCCAATAGTCAGGACATGAAGGATTACATGCAGGCCATTCACATCATTTTTGGCAAAGATCGTTTGCAGGTTCAGCAAGTCAAGATGATGGAAAATTCAAGTGATTTTACTCGTATCGTCTTTTCGGAGAAACGATTGAATGACGACATCCCAGAGGATTTATTTGATTTACGATGATGGCTGGTGTTGAATACTCTCACTCGTAAAAATATCATGAGGGATAAGGGCCTTTCCCGGTTCCACCGATCATTTGCCGCAATAGGTTTAAGTTTTATCGGTTGTATTCTTATGGTTTGCCTTATTCCTTCCTGTGTTATTAGTGATTACAGTCATCTTAGCCAAACAGGCCACAAAACATTAACTAAAGGAACTTTACCAAAGGTCTTTCTGGCCGAATTTTCATCGGCCGTATATGATGCATCTATCGATGCTTATGGCAATCACTTTAGCGGGCTTTTAGTGATTAAACGAATGAAGGGCGAGACCTTTCGCACAGTCCTTACCACAAAGTTTGGCTCCAACCTGTTCGATTTTTCTTTCCCTGAAGGATCGGATTCACTGGTTGTCCATCAATGCAGGGAGGAGTTGAACCGTCCTCGTTTTATCTCCCTTTATAAGCGAGATATTAATTTGCTACTGATGCGCGATATTCTTCCTGCTCAAGCTAAGGTCTTGCAGTCAAAGTCAGGGAAAGGCCCCGTTTATCGTATCAAAAAGCCGGAGGGTCGTCATTTTTATTATCTAAACGAAAATGAAAAACAATTACGTAAGATAGAGCAAGCTGGTTTTATGAAGGGAAAGCGAGTCATGATCTCACTAAAAAGTGCCAACAGTATGCAACCTTCGCGCATTGTAATCAATCATCAAGGCGTGGACTTAGAAGTAGAACTTGCACTGATTAAATCGAATTGATATGTTGCTCCGGGATTTTTATACTATCGATCAACTTGCCGTATCGGAGGAAGGGAAGTTGGAAGCCCATGTTACATTGAATACCAATCATGAGATCTATAATGGTCATTTTCCCGGTCAGCCCATTTTGCCAGGCGTTTGCTTGATCGAGATGGTTCGTGGCATAGTGGCTGGTCATTTGCAGCAGTCCCTGTTTTTCCAGGGTGCTGATCAGATCAAATTCATGAATATTGTGGATCCTCAATTAACAGATCACCTCACCTTTAAGCTGAGTCTGGAAGAACAGGATGGGGCGTATCAGGTTCATAACGAAGCCAGAGCTGGCGAAATAACCTGTTTTAAGATGAAGGGGACATTTCTTGCTGAGTAAGACCTTTCCTTGAAAATCTTTTCTTGAAGGTTGTCTAATTGTAGCCTGCGGTTTCTCAAATTTGCGTATCCTTTCTGTTTCGCTTTTGCAAAAGCTATTTTTTTTCGACTAGTATTTCAATGCCCTAATAGTGGTAGCCTATATGGACCCCCTCCCATTCAATATCAAGCATATTCGGCAGGAGAAGGGCATGACGCAACAAGATTTTGCCAACTATTTGGGGATCAAACGCTCGCTTTTAGGTGCTTATGAAGAAGGGCGTGCCCGTCCCAAACTCTCCATTCAGCAAGAGATGGCTCGTTTGGCAGGCATCACATTGGACCAACTTCTCACCACTGATATCAGTGACAACGGTGTTGCTGTTAATCAGGAGAAACCCGTTCAACAACAACCACCCGATGGTAGTGGAGATCTGCGTGTTCTTTCCGTAACGGTTGATCAATGGGGTCGTAACAATATCGAAGTCGTGCCGGCTAAAGCCGAAACGGGGTATATTGAAGGACATCATGATCCTGAGTACTTGCGCGAACTTTCCAAATGTCAACTCCCCTTTTTGCCCGAAGGCAATTACCGCGCTTTTGAAATCAAAGATGAAGCCATGCCACCGCTGCAACCAGGGTCTTATGTAGTCGGTGAATATGTGATGGATTGGCGAAATATACAGGATGAGCAGGCGTATATTGTTGTGTCGAAGAGCCATGGCATTCTTTACAGGCGTATTGTGAATAAATTTGATGCAAGCAACCATCTCGAGCTTCAAGCGGATGACCCTTCATTTTCTATACTTCATCTTGGTGTGGAGGAAGAACTATTGGAAGTCTGGCAAGATGTGCTATATATCACATTTGGCGAGGATAATGGAGCCATGTCTCAGCAAAAGCTGACCAACATCGTGCTTGAGCTTCAGCAAGAGGTGATGCGGCTCAAAAGGAAAATAGGCGAATAAGCAGCAGGTTCTCGGTGTCTTTGTTTTACCGGATCAGGGTAAAACTTCCCGAAATTTTCCTCTCCTCACCATTGACAAATGTTGCCTCAGCAGTGTACACGTAAGTGCCCATTTGTGCATCTTCACCATCCGGAGTTGTGCCATCCCAACCCTGGCCGGGCTGAACATCTGTTTGCTCGTACATTAGTTCGCCCCAGCGGTTGTGGATTTTGATATCAACTTGTTCAACGCCAAATGTGAACATGCGCAGAATGTCGTTTTCGCCATCGCCATTGGGTGAGAAAGCTGTTGGAATATCAACCCTGTAATCATTGCTTACTTCCACTTGAACGGTATCTGAGGCAGGGCAGTCGTTTTCATTATAAGCGGTCAATTCATAAGTGGTTGTTTCATCCGGGCTTACAACAGGTTGAAGGCAGTCAGTGCAGCTTAAATCTGTTGCGGGGGTCCACTCTGTTTGTGATACGGAGAATGAGTCAGGTTGAGTCACGGCTTGTAACTGCCCTTCGCCTCCTTTGGTAATCGTGATATCCTCACCGAGTTCAACTGTGAATTCGTCCGGCTCTAAAATGGTGAGCACTGTACTCGCCTGGCAGCCATTGCTATCTTCCACCCGGAAAGACTTGACGCCCGCTTCAAGGCCGGTGAAGATGCTGTCGGTTTGATAAGTGATACCATCTTGCGTGTACTGATAGCCACCTGATCCACCGGATGCAGAGAGGGCGACCTCGGCAGTTG
>PXTV01000224.1 GCA_003022985.1 Bacteroidetes bacterium SW_11_45_7
GCTGCCGCTCAATTTTCTTTTGCTGCGCCCTGAACCCTTTCTCAAAACTGTCGAAAATGGGGATATCCAACTGAATGCCGAATTGGCCGGATGGGTACCATTCCTTATCAAAATCGAGAAAGTTGAACTCATCGCGCTGGGCAGATTGCTCGTAGCTCACATAAGCATTCATTGAAGGGTAATAACTAGCGAGCACCTGCTTGCGGTCGAATTCCCTCATCGAAGCTCGGTCCTGTAGAATTTTGTACTCCAGCCGGTTGCGGTGATCGTACTCATAGGAAATCTGTTGTTTATCCTCTTCCATGAAGGATTCCAACTCTTGTTCAATGACGATGGAATCCTCCAAAGGATAGCCCATTTTGTACTTTAACACATGAAAGGCGAGCTCCTGTTGAACTTTTGCATTTTCCACTCGTGTACTCAGATTGTTCATGGACAACTTGAGCCGGTCCACATCCAACTCTTCCACAAAACCGTTGTTGTATTGCTCGCGCGTTTCCCGGAGTGTCTTTTTCACCGTTGCCAAATTCTTTTCAATAGCATCTACTGTTTCTTCAGCAACAAGAGCACTATAAAACGCTTTCTCCACCTCATAGCGCACATCTCTTTCCTCCATGCGCTGCATATTCTTATTCATTTGGAGCAATGTCTCGTTAGCTTGTAAGCCGATAAAATAGCGCCCATCAACGATCAGTTGTGTAGCCGTTCCGCTAACGTTCACATTTTGTTTGGTACCGAACTTTGTTTCGATAAATTCCCCTTCAGGCCCCCCGAAGAATTCAGCCGGCACCAGGGTTGTAGGACGCTCGTAGTTATTTTGATAGGACACTTCGCCATTAAGTTTGGGTAACCCTTGTGTGATGATCTCGTTGGCTCGCTTTTTGGCCTTTTGATAGGTGAGCTCAGCGTTTTTGCTTTTTACATTGTTCTCAACAGCATACTGTTGCGCTTCATCGAGTGTGAACGTTGACGGTTTTTGCACTTCCTCCTGTGCCGCCATTCGTTCGCTCATTGCCGCCCAACTAACAAGGATAGCGACAAAGCAGATATATTTAATCCTCATTTTCATTTTTTTGTTGGTCAAGGTAATGTAACCCCTTCTGTGAAACGATACCCCTCAGATGATAGGACAGGAGTTCCTTGTGAACCTCGAGCAACCCATACCCGGATGGTGGAAAAACAGAAGGATCGATAAGTGTTTCCATGCGCGTGTTATAGATCTTGGTAATGATGTCGATATTGAAATCATCCCGGTACAATCCCTGTTGAATCCCTTTTTCAATATTATTGTAAATGACGTTGTAAACGAAGTTGTTCTTATAATCGATGTAAAGTTGCCAGGAATCAGGGTAGTATTTCTGGAGATCGTAAAGCACGGAATGCTTCATGCTTCTTATGTGCTGACGGATATGATCAGCAATGGTAAACATTTCTTGAATGGCATCTGTCGATTCCGCTGTAATCGCTGAAAGCGCCTCTTTTTCCTTTGCGAGATGGTTCTCCATCGTTTTTTGCACCAAATCGTTCTTGTTGGTCACATACAGATAGAGCGTTTTTTTGGATATCCCAAGATCACGGGATATGTCATCCATAGAGATACTTTTGATGCCGTAGGTGAGGAGCATCTCTTTGACGCGCTCCATGATTTGTTGTTGCTCCACGATTGCTTTTCTCCTGTTCAGTGAGCTGCAAAATTACACGAATTAAACAATGGAAACAAAACAAAGTTTAAAAGTTTCCAAAGTTTTATTTGCACAGGAAAAACTATGAGACAGGCAAGGGTATTTACCGGGAGTTGTGGAGCAAATTGGGTGCAACAGTAACCACAAAAGCTCTTCAAAAAGCATGATAGTTGGCTATCAAGTACCGATTCGAAAAAGCGCCACAAAATCTTCTTGTAAAAAGAATGGAGAAGTCAGTTCGTAAAGCAAGCCGTAATAATTGAAAAGTTTTGACAAACGTATAATTGAAGTTCGACTGCACCCCGGCATATAAATAGAAAGAAGCATTGAGCCGCTTTAACTGGTTGCCGTACTTATGTTTGAGATGAGGATCATTCTGGAATTTCGTTAATACATACGCGCGTTGCTGCATCGTTTGCTCAATCGTAAACCCTTTCAACGACCGCTCCCTGTGCGATACAAGAGCACTGTTATACTTATTGATGCGGCCCAATTGATGATCAGCCAATACCCTGAGCCAGAACTCGTAATCCTCATGGCCTATCAGATCGGGTGACGTGTCGAACCGGTAATTTTCAAAGACTTCCCGCGCCATGAATACTCCATGGCAAGAAAGGTAATTGCCATTTACGATATGGCTCAAGGCCCGATCAATTGGCGGAAAATTCATTTTGTACATAAGTTCCCCATCCTCATCCACGATATTGTAGAGGGAATGGAAAACTTTGTATGCCGGATTGTTACGGGCAAACTTAGCTGCATCCTCGAGAAATCGGGGATAAAAGATATCGTCAGAATCGAGAAGGGTTAGATAATCACCTGTAGCATTTTCCATGCCGGTATTCCGTGATGTAGCTCGTTCGTAATTTTGGTCGTGCTGAATAAATTTTACGAATCCTTTATCGATATAATTCTCTAAAACCTCTTTGATATTGTCTTGCGAGCAATTGTCAATTATGATGATCTCGTAATTGGTATACGTTTGCTCAAAAATGGAGGTCAGGGTCTTGCGTATAAGATGAGCTCTGTTATAAGTGGGGATAGCAATGGAAAAAAACGGCCAATCTTGCACAGGTTCAGCCAAGGCAGAGCATGTTTTTCAATATTATATTGCAATTGCGGGGAATCAAATATAAAAAAAGGATGATCTTATACCAAAGACCATCCCTTTAATAGGATTAAGTAAGTGTAGAATAGTGGCGAGGTTCCCACAACTCAACCTATCGGATCAGCGTAACACTACCCTTCTGAGCCGGGAAGGTTTCTTCACCCCGGAATTTAATGGTAATATGATAGATATAAGTGGCCGGCCTTAGCTTTTGTCCCTTGTGCGTGCCATTCCATCCTTCCTCAATATCATCTGTTTCGAACAGCTTTTCCCCCCATCTGTCAAAAATCACCATTCTGAACCTCTCCACTCCTTCTGCATAAACCTTGAACTCCTCGTTCTTATCATCACCGTTGGGTGAGAAGGCGTTGGGGATATAGAAAATCTTATCGTCACTGATGATCACTTCTGTACTGTTCGTGGCTGTACAACCGCTCTCATCTGTCATGGTAACCGTGTATTCGGTCGTATTCGTTGGATCGGCTACAGGATCTTCACAATCGCCACAACTCAGGCTTTCAGATGGCTCCCATTCATAGGTTACATCGCTCGTAGCAACCGGTGTCGTATTGATCTCCACTTCCTGGCCAAGGTTGGTCTCGTATTCATCCTGCGGAATTTGAATGAAGGTTTCTGGTGGCTCTTCCACCGTTACTGAGCTTGTCGTGGTACAGCCGTTATCGTCAGTCACAGTGATCGTATACGTGCCTGCCGTTAACCCGGTAACGGTGTTGACCGTATCCATCACATCTGTAGTGCTATTGCCTGACGACCACTGGTAATCGTAAGGGGGTTCGCCTCCTGATGTAAAAGCTGATGCGATGCCATCGCTATAGCCATAGCAGGTCACATTGCTGTCGACACTTGCTGAAGCATCTAAGACCGATGGCTGTGAAATGGTTACGTTATCCGTTGCTGTGCAACCACTGTCATCTTGAACAGTGACGGTGTAAGTGCCGGCCACAAGGTTCATGATCTGATTCGTAGTATCGCTTGTGTTGGTAATCGTATCTCCGGTGGACCAGAAATAGTCATAGGGCGATCGGCCTCCACCGGCTGTGGCTGACGCCACACCTGTACTATCACCGGCACAAAGGACGTCCGCTTCTGCTTCTGCATTGACGGTAACAGGTAGTGGTTCGGTAATATCTACCGTAATGATTGTATCGCAGTTATTGGCGTCCGTGATTGTGATGGAATGGGTGCCGGCACACAGGCCGGTGGCTGAGGAATCAGTATCGCCATTGTCCCACTGATAACTATACGGTGTTGTCCCTCCTGAAGGCACAATCGTGGCGCTTCCATCGCATGCGCCATTACAGGTAACATCCTCCACATCGGTCATCGTACCGGTAAGGTTGGGTGGCTGGGTGATAGTCACTGAGGCAAAATCCTGACAGCCATTCGCATCTGTAATGGTCACACTTCCGTTTCACCATTACCCCAGTTAAATGAATAAGGATATGTGCCACCTGTGACGCCCAAAGATGCACTGCCATTGCACTCTTCGTAGCAAAGCAAATGCGTAGTATCAACAATGGTGGCGGCAAGGACAGGGGGCTCTGTAATGGTCACCTGCGCGGAATCCTGGCAGCCATTGGCATCTTTAGTCGTGACGCTGTAGGCGCCGGGGCAAACGCCTGAAATGGTTGAGTCGGTGCTCCCGTTGCTCCAATTGTAAGAATAACCGGGTGTGCCACCTGACGGGGCAACGGCTGCACTGCCATCGCATGCTCCGTTGCATGTAATGTTGCCGGAATCGACCATGCTGGCCTGGAGAACGGGTGGCTCGGTAATGGTGATGCTGTCAACAGCTGTACAGCTGTTATCATCCGTCACTGTCACGGGGTAGGTGCCGGCTGCCAAGCCATCGTTGGCTGAGTCCGATGGACTGTTGCCGGTTCCGCTGCCCCAGTTGAAGCTATAGGGTGATGTACCGCCCGATGGCGTCACTGTGGCCGCACCATCACTTCCTCCGTTGCAACTCACATTCGTGGTGTCGGTAAATGAAAGGGTTAATTGGGGCGGCTCTGTGATTGGGAATGTATCGGTGGCATTACAGCCGTTGGTATCGGTCACAGTAACTTCAAACTGCCCGGCGGGTATTCCCGTATTCACTGAATCATTGGGGTTATCACCACCGCTCCATGCATAATCGTAACCGGGCGTGCCGCCTGCGGGCGTTACTGTAGCTGTGCCATTGCTGTCGCCATAGCAAGAAAGGTTGGAAGTATCGGTGACGCTTACCGTTAACACAGGAGGTTCGGTTATCGTGACGCTGTCCGTTGTCGTACAGCTGTTTGTATCAGTGATGGTTACTTTATGAAGACCGGCACATAAGCTGTCGGCTATGGAATCTGTTTCGCCATTATCCCAGGTAAATGAATAAGGAGGTGTACCACCTGTAGGTGTTACAGTTCCCGAACCATTGCAATCACCATTGCAGGAGGCATTGGTTGAATCGGTCATTTGGGACGTGAGAACAGGGGGTTCTGCAATTGTTACTTCTGCGGAATCCCGGCAACCATTTGCATCGGTAATCGTGACGCTATAGGTGCCGGGGCAAAGATTGGTTAAGCTTGAATCGGTCGCGCCATTATCCCATGTGTAGGAATACCCTGGCGTACCACCTGATGGCGCCACGGCAGCACTACCATCACATGCTCCGTTGCAGGTGATGTTGCCGGAATCTACCATGATAGCTTCAAGAACGGGTGGTTCGGTGATGGTGATGGTATCTGTGACTGAGCATCCGTTGGAATCAGTAACGATAACAGGATATGTCCCGGCAGCAAGGCCTGTTTTGGTTGAGTCTTGTTGCCTACTCCGTTCCAATCAATGGTGTATGGTGGCGTACCCCCTGAAGGAGCAATTGTTGCACTGCCGGTGCTATCCCCATTACAGCTCACATTGGTGGTATCTGTAAAGGAAGAGGTCAATTCTGGCGGTTCAATGATCGTAACACTGTCGGCACTCGTGCAGCCGTTGCTATCGGCCACAATGATGGTATGGAGACCTGAACAAAGACTGTCCGCCATTGGTGTTGTCTCGCCATTGTCCCACTGATAGCTGTAAGGTGTTGTGCCACCTCCGGCTGTAACTGTGGCCGTTCCGGTGCATTCTCCATTACATAGGATGTTGGCGCTATCGGTGATGGTGGCTGTCAGAACCGGGGGTTCTGTGATCGTCACGCTGTCAATAGCCACGCATCCGCTGTCGTCAGTGATTGTTACTTCATAGGTGCCCGCGCACAAGCTGTCGGCTGTGGCAGTTGCATCCCCATTGCTCCAGTTAATTGTGTAGGGTGGAGAACCACCGCCAGGTGCAACTGTGGCCGTACCATCACAAAGTCCATTGCAACTTGCATTCACTGAATCGCTAATGGTAGCTGTCAAAACAGGTGGTTCGGTAATTGTTACCGGCACGATCGTATCACAACCATTTGCATCCGAAACTGTCACCTGGTAGTTCGTAGCACAAAGGCTATCGGCCGTTGTCGTTGTTTCGCCATTGCTCCAGTTGTAGCTGTATGGTGGCGTACCGCCAGTAGCTGTGACAACTGCCGCACCATCGCACAAGCCGTTACAGCTCACGTTAGTAGTGTCGGAAATGCTGGCACCCAAGACAGGGGGTTCAGTGATCTCAATCGTATCAGTAATCGAACAACCGCTGGAATCCGTTACCGTAACAGGATAAATGCCTGCCGCTAAACCACTGTTGGACGAATCCGAGGGAGTATTGCCCGTGTTGGTACCCCAATTGAACGAATAGGGAGGTCTACCGCCCGTAGGTGTGATTGTAGCCGCACCGTTGCTATCTCCATTACAACTCACGTTAGTTGTATCTGTGAACGAGGTGGTCAATTCTGGCGGCTCAATGATGGTCACACTGTCAGTACGCGTACAATTGGTAGAGTCTGTTACGGTCACTTCATGAAGACCTGCA
>PXTV01000225.1 GCA_003022985.1 Bacteroidetes bacterium SW_11_45_7
TGGAAATTGTGGATAATGTGGCCATAGAAGTGCAGCCCAATATTCACAATGAGCGCTACCTGAAAACCAAGCGCGATAAGATGGGGCACAACATTTTGAAGCACTCCAAGTAATTCCCCGTCAATAAGGAAATTGCCATAGGGGGTAGTGATCCATCCCCCCCTTCCTTCCAATTGTCATTGACAGAGATTTCCATCCCTATAGTTCGTCTGATTCCTCTATCAGCTAACGAACAACCTATAGCAAGCAATTATTATAAATCATAAACTTGCCAAAAATGTAGATATTTGCCCCCACGTCTTCAACCTACCATCCGGAATGATGACCCACCTTATCATAACCTCAGAAAAAACGCTAGTCGCAAAAAGCTTTCATGGATTTCTTTAGAGGTGACGACAAAAGAGCGGTAGAAGCAAAAGAAGAGGCACAAAAAATCGCCTGGGCGCCTTTTGTATTTCAGACTGCAAAGGCATTAAAGGCTCTCGGTATCCTTAAGATAGTAGATCAAGCCGGTGAGGAAGGTTACACGACAGAGCAAGTAGCCCATCATTCAAACATCTCCCGCTATGGCGCCCGTGTTTTGCTCGAGGCGGGCCTGGGTAGTCATATCTTCTATCTCACATCAGATGACAAGTTTGCTCTAAGCAAAACCGGTTTTTTCATTCTTAGGGATGAGATGACGAACGTAACCATGAATTTTGTTAACGATGTGTGCTATCAAGGCCTGTATTATCTGCAAGACGCCATTATTAATCAAAAACCTGAAGGATTGAAAGTTTTTGGGGAATGGGACACTGTCTATGAAGCTTTAAATGATCTCCCACCTGATGCCCGGGAAAGTTGGTACGCTTTTGATCACTATTTTTCAGATGTGGCTTTCTCCGAAGTTATTCCCCGGGTGCTGAAGCACAAGCCACGCATGATTTACGATGTTGGCGGGAACACGGGCGAATTCACAGAACAAATTATTCAAGCTGATCATCACGTTAAGGTGACACTGATCGATCTTCCGGGGCAAATCAGAACAGCCAAAGAAAAGCTTAATGGGCAACTTGACAACCGAGTTTACTTCCACCCCATCGACCTACGCGATCAAGAAGCTTCCTTCCCCACAGGTGCTGACACGATTTGGATGAGCCAATTCCTCGATTGCTTTTCCGAGGAAGAGATCACTTCCATCCTGCAACGGGCCAAAGGCGCTTTGACTGATGATGGGAATCTCCACATCATGGAAACATTCTGGGACCGCCAGCGATTCGAGGCAGGTGCTTTTAGCCTTCAGCAACTTTCCTTGTACTTTACCACGATTGCCAATGGCAACAGTCAGATGTATCATTCAAAGGTGATGATCAACTGCCTGCACGAAGCCGGATTTTACGTGGAGGAGGATATTGACCAGGTGGGTATTGGCCATACATTATTAACTTGCCGCAAGAAGCGATGAGTTCTCAACAAGCTGATTGTTCTGCCAGGCCTCCCAATAAGCTTCCATGCGCCTGGAAAACTGTTTTGGCTTTTCGGCATAAATCTTCTGGCCCAGGGGATAGGCATTTTGATGAAGCTCTTCCCGTTTCTCATTGATCTGCCCGGCTAACAGATCTTTCGTCTTGTCGCTCATCTGCCGGTTTCCCATGGCATCAGCCAAAACGGTATAGTCGTGATCATTTCCCAGATAAGTTGATAATCGATGCGCCTCTTCGGCCAATGGTTCCAATACCGCTAGCCAGGCAGATTTTAAAAGTCGCAGGTGATACCATAGATATTTCGTTCTTTTTCGCCACTCATGAATATCTTCATCATCCCCTGTTTCATAAGCAACGAGGAAAGCATTGCCGCCACGTTTATAATTGCGCTTCAAGCCATTTGATATAACATCTTGAAAATCAGTAGCAAGTGATAAATTCATTAATCGTTCACGTGATTCTTGAAGCGCTGAAATGCTATTGGTAATACGGGAGCCATCTTCTTGTAATGATGCAATTTCTTGTTCTTCCTGCTCGGCTAATTGCTGAATCGCCCCCTCAATTTCGCTTTTGCAAGCATCGTTTGTTATTTCCTGGTTGATCACCTGAAGTTTTTCATGTAAAACAGTCAGGTCACGTACTGACGAAAAATCTCTTGCAATATTCCTGAAACAGTCATTTTCCTGTTGATAAACATCATCCCCTATACCGCTTCTTGCCAAACGCAAAAGGCCCCTGAGCTTTTTCATGCGCTTGCGCAAATCATGGATGCCTTCTCTGAGCTTTTCCTGTTCTTGCAGGGAACTGATCGCCCTATCGATCTGATCAGCTGCAATGCGCTTAAAACCGCTTTCGATCCTTTCATCTTGTTGGAAACTATAAGCCATCGTCATTTGAATTTTTGGATTATGAACATAAAGATAATTGTAGGTGCCCTGATAAGCAGCTAAAATTGTCAACAAACTGTTGACAAGTCAGGATGCACTTGCCGCTTTAGCAGAACGGTTGCTCCAGTTCCACAGGATGATCACAAGAGCAATAACGAGGGACTGCGCAGCAATTGTTTCGAGTGTTGGATAAAAGCCGATCAAACTCAACCGGAAGCTGAATAAGGACGAACTTATAGGAATGATACCGCCCTCCTGCAAAGCATGAATGCCTTTACCCGCTAACACAACAGCTAAAATGCTAATGGCAACGGACGTGATTTTGAAGAACTTACTGATAGGAATTTTCCGGGCGTATTTGGTCATGACATAACCGAGAGCCAGGACCAGTATAGCCGCTCCGCCAACACCTATGCCGATGCCCGATTTATTGGCAGGCGCAACTTCAAGGTTAAGGGACGTCAAAAAGAGGATTGTCTCAAACGCTTCGCGGAACACCACAATAAAGGAGACCACTGCTAAACCGAGCATATTGTTGCTGTTGAGTTTGGCTTTGACCTTCTCATCGATGAATGCCTTCCAGTTGGCTGCATGGGTTTTGTTGTGGAGCCAAAAGCCTATGTACACCAAAATGAACACGGCCACAAGAGCGCCTATACCTTCGATCATCTCGATGCTTTTCATGCCCATGGATACCAGGTAATCGGCAAAAAACCAACTTACAATACCTAACACAATTGCTGTGGCCCAGCCGGCATGCACCCATTTTCTCGCCAAATGGGCCTCAACTGACCGTAGAACCGCTAAAATGGCTATGACAATGAGGAGCGCTTCGAGGCCTTCGCGAAGGATGATAGACCCGGAAAGGAAAAGCACGAACCAGAAGGAATACTCCTGTTCATTGAGCATTTTGTTGGCTTTATCGATGGTTGTGTTAGCAGAGGCCACCGCAGCTTCAATCTTGGCACCATCTTCCCGGTTTTTGATCAGGGAGCGCACTTTCATCATCTTGTCCTCCAGCTCACCAACCAATGCGGGCTCGGAGGCCCTGATCTGCTTTTCCACCGGCTCAACCCCATCGAGGTAGGCGCTCAGGGCAGCACCGGCAGCTTCTTCCCTTTTATCATCCTTATACAAAGCCAGCGCCTTTTGAAGTTGTTCCTTACTAACCGCCAAAGGGGAAGTACTTTCACCCTCAGCCGGCTCATACAACCGGATATCAGCTAAGGTGATATCGTTATCTTTCGCAACATACTTATTCTTTAACTGGTTATTGCTTAGAGTAGCATAGTCTTCAAGGGGAATATCCTTTACTATCTTTCGATCGGCTTCATCAATTTTGGGGTTCATTTTCTCTTGCCGGAACTGCAGGGAGTTGATGTAAAACGCTACATCCCATACATCCTCATCTGAAAGTTCGTCAAACGCCCGCATGGAGGTTTCCGGAATGCCGAGCCGTGCCACGTTGTACGATTTGAAAGGAGACGACAGCCCCATCAGCTTTTCATTCAAAAAGTTGGATGGTGGCGGCTCGAGGCCCTGAGAAGCAGGCCCTTCCCCCGAGCCATTTTTCCCGTGACAGGATGCGCACTTGGCTCGATAGACTTCCTTGCCTGCCGTCATATCCGGCCATTTTTGGGGCGCTATATCGATCAGCCCCAAATTGAGCACCTTTTTGCGGATCTTGTTGGCTGCATCAGCCACCTCGTCCTCATCTGCTTTTTGCAGGATCTTTTCCCTGAGCTTTGAAAACAAGGTAAGCGCGCTGGCAGTATCCTCAATAGAACGGGCGTCCGCAAGTTGTTGATAGTAAGCGAGAGCGTCTTCCTGAAACTCCTTCATCTCCCTGAACTCGAAGTCATTGATCACGCGCCCCGATGTTACGGCTTGGGGATAATCTTTACCAATATAATCCAGTAAGTTAATAAGGGTACGCGTTTTCTCCTCAATGCTTACTGTATCCGCCTGCTGTGCTTTCAGGGCGCTTACCGGTAATAAACTCAACCAGATGGCGAACAGAACGATAAAGAGGAAATAAGTTTTGCTATTCATGGTTTTGCTTACGAATCCCTTCATTTGTCTTTCACAGGCATCACGCATGATTGCGAGAGGATTGAATGGCAATCTCAACGCAATACTTCTATTTGGAATGAATTTAAATGATCGGAGTTTTTCGAAAGTAACAGGCCACCCTGTGAAACTCAATACCTCAATTACGGTATTCTCATCCTGTAGGCCTCAGTATGCCTCGTTTCCATAGGCCTTTTGATCTCCTAAACACTGAAACGATAAAGTGTCTTATCTTTACGAGCACAATTCAATCGGTCACATGGCACAATCCACAGCTGTTTTTTCGCCTCAACTCTTTGCCGGTCACACGGTTTTTGTCTCGGGCGGTGGAAGCGGTATTGGAAAAGCGATTGCGCGGGCCTTTCTGGCCACAGGCGCTCGCGTGTGGATCGCATCGCGCAAAGAGGAACGCCTAAAAGAAGCTTGGCAAGAGCTTGCAGCATACGGGGAATGCCACTATGCTGTCCTCGACATCCGTGATACGGAGGCCATCGACCATGTTGTGCAGCAAATTCGGGACAAAGGCCACAATATCGACATCCTCATCAATAACGCTGGCGGGCAGTTTCCTTCGCCTGCCGAGGACATCAGTGCCAATGGCTGGCACGCGGTCATCAACAATAACCTGAACGGCACGTGGTTTATGACGAAGGCGTTTGCCAGCAATTTCTTCATGCAGCAGCATCAGGGTATTGTCATCAGCATTATTGCCAATATTTATCGCGGTTTTCCCGGCATGGCGCATACCGGTGCCGCAAGGGCAGGCGTGGAAAACCTTACCAAATCGTTATCTGTGGAATGGGCGCCCTACAATATCCGCCTCAATGCACTGGCGCCAGGCATTATCAGAACTGAGGCACTGGACCAGTACCCCTCGGATTTTCTGAAGGACATCGAAACGAAAATTCCTCTGAAACGCATGGGCACACCTGAGGAAGTGGCCCATTGGTGCTTGTTTATGGCTTGTCCGGCAACGGCTTATACTACGGGTGAAACGGTTTATATCGATGGCGGCATGCGATTGTGGGGCGGCATTTGGGAAGTGCCGGATAAGGAGCAGGGTTAAGGTGGAGTTTCAGAATATTCCAAGACGTCTATGAACTTTCATCGCTTTTTGCAATGTTAGCCAAAATGTAACATCTTGAACAATATGATTGACTACTCCCGCATCATTACAGTAGAACCTGGCAAACGAAGTGGCCAACCATGCATCAGAGGCATGCGGATAACTGTGTACGATGTACTCGATTATTTGGCAGCCGGAGATACGCCAGAGGATATCCTCGAACATTTTCCCATGCTTACCAAAGAGGATGTACAGGCATGTCTCTCTTATAAGTAGCCCCTCCCGGGCGTTGGCTTTATCCATCAGCTAAAAGTTCCTCGACTTGTTTTTTCAATTTGGGAACATCTCTTGAAATGATTCCCCAAATTATAAAATCGTCTACTTTATCGTAACCATGAATGATCCAATTTCTTAAGTCGACTATTCTTCTCGCTTCTGAAATTTTAATCTCAGGATTCATTTTTAAAACTCTGTTCGTTGCTTCTCCAATGATTTCCAATTCTCGTTCAATACCTCTTCGAAGCAACTTATCCCTTTGATAGTCTGAAAAATCACGCCTATTTCCTAAATATTCCTCAATGGATTCAATCGCCTCTTTTATATCATAAAGATATTTGTTCATGCTATGCTGCATACAATAACTTCTTGGTCTCCTCAACGCTCTCGATAAAATAAGGGTTAGAGAGAGAGTTCTCAGTAATTAAATCAACTTTTCGATTCAAGAGTGCTTCAAGTTGATAGTGAAGGGCAAAGTAGTTATCCGTGTATTTTTCGATCGAGATATCTTTTTTAAAGGAAATTAAAATATCGATGTCACTTAATTCATTAAACCCTTCAGATGACGCGGAGCCAAAAACATACATGGATGCCACGTCAAACTTTTCACACAGCTTCATTAGTTGTTCTTTATTGTCTTCAATAATTCGTTGCATATCGCCACTTTTCACCTTATTCAAAAATAATATTAACAGAAGGAGATTTTTCGATAATCCCAAACCACTTCCGCCTCGATGATTGTCTAAAATGACGAAAGGAGGAAGAGCAGTTAAGCAGATGTTCCCATCCTCACCAACATCTTACGAACCCATCCCTGAGTTGGTAACAGCTATGGCAGAACCTGCAGCTTTTTCGTTTCATCATCTACCAACTACTATCTGTTACCCTCAGAATGATTTGGCACAACAATCGGAATTAAGCAGAATCACTTCAAATTGAGGAGAAAAGATCTTCTATAAGTTGGGTTCATCACAAAAATGCGTACCTATTTAATTAAAATGAGATAGCTACTTCCGATTATTTCAATCGGAACGATGATTTTCATCGGGAGACACGAAGCTACAACGTCATTTGAAAGAATGATACAGAGTATTTACTTTATGAATCAATCCATTTCCCCGGAGGTGTAAATTTTGTTACAGGATCTTGGTGACTTAGTGCCTTCCGAACATTTCAATCGGAAGTGGCTAAAAAACGAAATTATTAACAAAAAGAATGATAGATTACGCTGTAGGTACGCGTTATTTTGGAGAACCCGTATTTTACAAAACCATTGAAATTACAACTTTCCGTCAGATATTCCAAAGATGCCAGTTTACAAAACCGTCTTGTTTTTATAGGGTCTCAATCCCGTCATCCTCAATAAAAAATCAGCCTTGCTACTCTTAAAAAAGGAGCATTCCCAACCTAAAAGATCATCTCTTATAGCGTTGCTCAGATCAAGGATGGGAAAAGGCAGATGGCAAGTGTGGCAGAGGAGGGAAAGCTGA
>PXTV01000226.1:0-1856 GCA_003022985.1 Bacteroidetes bacterium SW_11_45_7
CTCCAGGAGAGATAGATTGCCAGTATCGCTCCCTGTACAGCCTGCTGCACCCGATGTATCAGTAACCGTCACTGCATAAGTGCCGCTATCAGCCACTCCAATGGTTTGTGAGGATGCACCATTACTCCAGTTGTACTGACTACCCGGGAAGCCGGCATCCAAATTAACGCTGTCACCACTGCATATTGTAGTGTCCGGTAGTTGCACGGAAAGCGCGCTGCCATAGGATACCTTGGCTGTATCAACGGTTGCGCAACCATTACTGCCGGTAACAGTGACAGCGTATTGCCCGGCCGTGTCCGCAACTGTGGTTTGTGTCGTATCTCCCGTTGACCAGTTATAGCTTATACCATTGGAGCCGGCATCCAACATCACAGAACCACCCTGACAGACAGTGACGTCATTAAGTTGACCAGATGGTGCGGGATACATCGATACATTGGTGGTGTCTTTGTCACTACAGCCATTAGCATTAGTAACCGTCACGATATAAGAGGTGGGCGCGGATGGCGTAACATCAACAGAATTACCACTGTCACCTGTGCTCCATATATAATCTGTACCCCCGCTGGCTGATAAAGTGGATGTATCGCCCGGGCAAACGGTATCAGGTGAGGCAAAAGCATTGCCCGAGGGCTGCGAATAAATGGACAGGTTGGTTATGACCACACTGTCACAGCCATTACTTGCGGTGAGGGTTTCAAAATAGGTGCCCGGCTGATCATAGACGTTGCCTGCAAAAGTATAAGTCTCCCCTTGGCATATAGACGTGTCCACGGTTGTTTCATATGTAGGCTTCACGATAACAGCAGCCGAATCAATATTGGTGCATCCGTTCGTGTCGGTAATGGTCACGGCATATTGGGAATTTGAGTCGGGGAAGACGGTAATAGAAGGACCATTGCCTCCATTGCTCCATTGATAGCTATTGGCAGAAGTATTACCTGCTGCATTAAGCGTTCCCGTTCCACCCGGACATATGCTGTCATTTGCACCAGCACTACCTGAAGCTGCAGGAAAGAAGGATACCCGGCCTGTATCACTACCCGCACAGCCAGCCGTGTCGGTAACAGTGACACTAACTGTTTGGGGTGATGCTACCCGGACCTTTTGTGTGGATGCACCGGTAGACCATGAATGAGATGCCCCCGGGTAACCCGCATTCAATACAGCCGTATCCCCGGCACAAATGGTATAGTCGGAAAGCTCAACGGCAAGGACGGTATCTATAGTAACAACAGAACTGTCAAATGCAGAGCAGCCATTTTCATTCGTAACAGTTACACTGTACGTACCTGACGTGTCAACAGTGATCGTTTGTGTGGTCTCGCCTGTAGACCAATTAAACATTGCGCCCGGATTGCCGGCATCAAGGATCGTTCCGCCACCGGGGCAGATGGATGGATCGGGTAAATGGGCCGCTGGACCGGGTGCAATGACAATACGAGCAGTATCGCTATCGGTACAGCCATTGCTGTCAGTAACAGTAACCATATAATCAGTAGTTGCTGAGGGAGCCGCTTTGATGGAAGCTGTTGTATCACCATTGCTCCACTGGTAATGGCCCCCTCCGCTTGCTGTTAATGTAGCTGTGTCCCCTGCGCAAACTGTATCGTTTTCTCCGGCATCAGCAGTTGGCAGGGGATGGACAGTGAGATTGGTAACATATATCGTGTCACAAGAGGACGGGACGTTCACCGTATCGTAATGAGTGGTAGTTGATATTAGGGTATCATCCCCGGCAATGAGAACATCGCCCTGGCAAATTGATGTATCAATGGTCTTCGTAACAGAAGAGGGAGCATTCATAAATACACAATCACTTACTTGACAGCCGTTGGCATCCGTTATTGTCA
>PXTV01000226.1:1874-4544 GCA_003022985.1 Bacteroidetes bacterium SW_11_45_7
GCTCCAGTTGTAACTATACGGTGGTATGCCGCCAGAAGGTGTAGCTGTGGCACTCCCGTCACACGCATCTATACACGTTGGCTGAACGGTATTGGTAAAGGAAAGTTGTAAGGGTGATGACGGTTCGGTAATGGTAACAGTTTCTACGGAGGTACAACCATTTGCATCCGTCACCGTGACACCATAGGTACCGGCACAGAGGTTACTGATCGTGGAATCGATTTGGCCGTTACTCCATGAGAAGTTATAAGGTGGCGTGCCCCCCTGAGGCGTGACAGTTGCAGCTCCATCGCATTGCCCATTGCAAAGCACTCGAGTGGTGTCGGTGATCGAGGTGGCAAATTGTGCAGGTATAGACACGCTGTCCCTTGAAGAACAGCCATTGCTGTTTGTTACCGTAACTGCATATGTAGCGGGCGTTGTGGTAGCAACGGTGAGAGAATCTGTCGTGTCGCCAGTATTCCAGGTAAAAGAACCACTTTCACTTGCTGTTAGCGTTACGGTGTCAGTTGGGCAAAGCGTATCGCCTGAGATTTCCACTGACGATAATGAGTCAACCGTCAATTCCGATATGATCACACTATCACAGCCAAAGGAAGTAGACAATGTATCGTAATAAGTTCCTTCTTGTGTGTAGGCATTAGCAGCTCCAACAGTGTATACTTCACCGCTGCAGAGGGTTGTATCCACTGAATCTACATACGCAGCACCAACAGGAATTGTGATACTGGCTGCATCGGTACAGGTGCCTGATGTATCAATAGCTGTTACAGAAAAAGTTGTTGTGGCGGATGGGCTCACCTCAATCGCAGCTGAAGAATCCCCTGTACTCCACGCGTATTGCGCCCCGCCAGAAGCTGTCAGGGCAGCCGAGTCACCCTGGCAAAAGGCGCCAGTTCCCGTATCGGCACTTATAGAAGCGGTTGGCTGAGAGTTAACCGTAACCTGCGCAGTATCATTACCGGAACACCCTGACACAGGGTCAACAACGGATACACTGTAAGAACCGCTGCTGCTAACTTGAATGGTTTGGCTTGTCGCATTTGTTGACCAAGTATAATTCGCACCCGGGTTGCCGGCATTCAATATCACACTTTCGCCCTGGCAGATTGCAGTGTCCTGCAGGTTAACAGTTAACGCTGTATCCTTTGTCACTTGGGCAGTATCGACTCCTTTACATCCATTGGCATCTGTCACCGTAACACGATAGGTGCCGGATGTATTGACGGTAATCGTCTGTGTAACAGCTCCATTTGACCATTTGAAGTTTGCACCGGGATTCCCGGCATCGAGGGCGTCGCATAGCCGTATCCATGGCATTACAACCATTTGTGTCAGTGACCGTTGCAGTATATTGAGCAGTAGCATTGGGTGTAATCGATAGGGAAGCAGTGGTATCTCCATTGCTCCAGGAGATTGCCGCACTCGTGTCGATCTTGGCAGTAAGTGTGCCAACGCCCCCCTCGCAAATTGTATCATTACTAAGTGACGGTGACGGTAGTGAGTCGATGTGCAGATTGGTTACAACCACACTATCACAGCCATTAGCAGCTGTAAGCGTATCCTCATAAGTGCCGCCTTCCGTGTAATTGCTCGTTCCTCCTGCCGTGTAAGTGTCACCGTCACAAATGGAGGTATCGATTGTAGTAACAGGATTAGGTGGTGCATCCAAACTGACGCAAGCAACTTTAGCACAAGCGCTGTCATCGGTAACTGTTACACAATAAGGTCCTTCGCACAAACCGGTATTCACTGAATCGGTTGGCGTGGCGCCAGCTGACCAACTATAGGAATAAGGAGGCGTGCCGCCATTTGGCACTACTGCAACCGACCCATCACAAACAGACTCACAAGAGGGGTTGACCGTATCAGCAAAGCTTAATGTCAGTTCAGGTGGCTCGCTAATTACTACACTACCGGTAGCAGTACAATTATTGCCGTCCGTGATGGTGACGTTGTATTGGCCGGCACTTAAACCAGTATTGGTGGAATCGCCTGGGGAGCCTCCCTGACTCCAGCTGAACTGATAAGGTGAGGTACCACCATTTGGGGTGACTGTTGCCCGACCATCACTTAACCCAAAACAACTTACGTTGACGCTGTCCGTTATAGAGCTATTTAGTTGTGGTGGTCCGGTGATCATCACACTATCAGTAGTTTTACAGCCATTGTCACCGGTAATTGTCACGTTGTACTGCCCGGCACTTAAGCCCGTATTGGTTGAATCATTCTGCGCTCCCCCTGCATCCCAATTGAACTGGTAAGGAGCTGTTCCACCACTCGGGGTCACAGTAGCCGCGCCATCGCTAAGCCCATGACAACTTACATTCACTGTATCGGTAATGCTGCTTGTTAGTACAGCCGGCTCGGTGATCACCATACTGTCGGTTGTTGTGCAATTGTTGGCATCAGTGATCGTGACGTTGTAGCGGCCGGCACTTAATCCGGTGTTGGTGGAATCACTCTGAGCACCACCGGCATCCCAGTTAAACTGATAAGGTGAGGTGCCGCCATTTGGTGTAACAGTGGCCCGGCCGTCACTGCCTCCATTACAGCTCACATTGACCGTATCCGTGATCGAGCTAGTTAGTTGAGGTGGTTCAGTGATCACTACACTATCGGTTCTCGTACAACCTTTGGCATCTGTGATGGTGACGTTATATTGACCGG
>PXTV01000227.1:0-1330 GCA_003022985.1 Bacteroidetes bacterium SW_11_45_7
AAACCATAAGCATGGTATAATAAGCTTGTTGAAGACATAGTGTTGTTTTGTTGTAAATTTAAATGTTTGTGGCCAGGTACGCATTTTTGTGATGAACCTTCTGGACAAATTTGAAACGGGGGTACGTTTTTGTTAGCTATAACTACGCCTTATCGAATGCTGATACTGTGGATTTGAGGCCGCTTTTTTGGGACCGCACTTCCCAAATCACCTTTCAGCCCTTTGTGCGCATTCATCCTATATATCCTAATGAAATGAATGAATTTGGTGGTTATTTCAAACCGATTGTTGGCGGCAATATCCGTTATGTGATCATCGCCAATATTTACCTGGAAACGGGGCTGTTTTACTACCCCATTCATAAGACCAAATTGCCTTGGGACCCGGATTTTACATACGGATTTGGCATGAATAACTGGCGGGGCTTCAGGATCAATGTCTCATACGGCAACTGGCTTGCTAACCGCTTTCCGTGGAATGATAAGCTCGGGTTCCATAACTTTTTAAATGGTGAATTGACACTATCCATTACTTACGCTTGGTGACGGAATGGAAAATGGAAGAAGACACAAAGAAAGACAAGATAACAAAAGCTGCAAATCCAGCGGAATAAAGGTGCCCATAACCTGCACAAGTGGACGTTTGCGCCAGTAGGGCATTAAGATCGCAACATCCTCTTACTCTTTCTCGATCAGCAATTCCTGCCCTACGCGCAAACTATTGGATGAAAGGTTGTTCAATTGTTTGATTTGCTCAGCGCTGACATCGTATTGCTGCGAAATGGAGAACAGGGTTTCGCCCGACTGAACGGTGTGCGTTTGCTTTTGACTTGAGGAAGAGGGTTCGTTTGATTGACTTTCCGCATCTTTTTCCTTTTCCCGGGGAATCTTGATCTTCTGCCCAACTTCGATGGTTGAAGCGTTCAGATTACCGTTGGCGTCCTTGATGGCGTCAACAGAGGTGTTGTAGTTCCGGCTGATCGCATAAAGCGTTTCACCTTCCTTAACAACATGGATGACGATACTTTTGGCCTGGTCATCGGGCGGTTCAGAAGGTGGCGCAGGTTCCTGCGAGGAGGCTTGCCCACCGGACTGACCTGCTTTCTTGCGGGGCACCCTCAATTCCTGCCCGACAGCGAGATCATTAGATGTCAGATCGTTTAACTGCTTGATCTCTTTCACCTCAGCTCCATATTGCTTTGAAATACTGAACAACGTCTCCCCCGCCTTGACGGTATGCACAATGGCATTCTCCCTTTCCTGCTCATTGCCACTGCCTTGATCTTTGGCCTGTTTGTCATTGGTGGGGGGTTGCTGCTCATCTTTTTCCG
>PXTV01000227.1:1354-3181 GCA_003022985.1 Bacteroidetes bacterium SW_11_45_7
GGACGCCCGGGCTGACTGCTCATTTGAAGCAGGACCTTGCTCATCCTCTTTTTCCGTTGTCATTGCCTGACCTTCTTCCTTTTGCGATTCTTCTTTCTCCTGTGTTTGCTTTTGCTCCTTGTTATCAGCATCCTGATCTGCGGTGGTTTTCCTGGGCTTTTCGTCCCCGGCAGGCTCTTCCTTCATCGTGTCTGCTTTTGTTTGCGTATTCCTTGCAGTATCTTGAACCTGTCCGGTCTCTTTTTGCACATTGGGGGGAATTGTCAGTGTCTGGCCCGGTTCCAGGCTATTATCGCCTACATTATTGACCGACTTGACCTCATCAACGGGCACGTAATACTGATGGGAAATGCTGTACAGCGTCTCGCCCTCTGACACAATATGGCTGGTTGTATCGGTCCGTTGATTCACATCCGTTTCGAGATTGTCGGTTCTTATCTTTTTCTCCGCTTCTTCGGCATCACCTGCCAGTATATTTTTCTGTTCCTTTCGCTCTTTTTCCCGCCCGGAAAGGGCTTTATTGAGCTGCTTTTGCGTTTTGACAGCCGGCTTTTCCCCGCGTTCCCCTTGTAACATGAGCTTCTCGCCCGTCTGCGGTTCCTCGCCTTGCTCCATCTTGTTGCGTTCGTAAAGCTTTTCCAGGCGTATGCCGCGCTCCTGGGAGATCGAGTACATCGTTTCACCCTCCTTAACCTTGTGGGTGGTTTTATCGCCCTTCAAGCGCTTCGGCTGCAGATAAACTTTCTCACCGGGCACCAGTTTCTCAAAATAGCGCGCATAATAATCGTTGTACTTATGAAGACGATTGAGCCGTGTGTCGTGTTCTTTAGCAATATTGAGCCACGACTGGTTCGGTTGAGCCACAACAGCTTTCACATTATTATAGCGGACAACCTCACCTTCAAAAGAGGAGAGCTTATCCTTGGCTTCTTCAACTTTCAAATCACCGCGGTCCATTTTATCGTACTTGTGAAGATTGTACTTGTCAATGAGCTTGATCAATTCACCGGCATAATTGGGATTTGTAGCATAACCGGCTTTCATTAACCCACGGGCCCACTTTTTGTATGCTGTTTTTTTGTACTCGAACAAAAAGCTATATCGAGGTCTTGATGTGAGGAACTTGGAATGATCTATATAAGATCGTTCCGGTATATTGTATTTGCGGAAGCACTCGTTTTTCTTGTCATCGTCTTTCCGCACACTCGGGCCATCCCAATCGTCATGGCATTTGATGCCGAAGTGATTGTTGGCCTCCCGGGCCAATCGCGAACGGCCATAACCCGACTCGAGAATCCCCTGGGCGAGCGTGATACTGGCCGGAATACCTGTCCGCCTCATCTCCTGAACGGCAATGTTGCGGTATTTTTCGATGTAGCCCTGCTTGTCGAGTTTGACCTCAGAGCTCTTAGTTGCCTCTTTTTGGCCGCTGCAACTTACCAGCATCACAGCCAACATGCCAACACTGAGGAAAGATAAAAATCGCTGTTTCATGAGGTTATCCCTGTTCGCTATGATCGTTAAAATTCGTGTTATTCTTCCACTTTTCGCATCATCATAATCCCATCTCTGATGGAAAGCATGACATTCTCCACACGGTTATCTGCCTGCACTTTATCGTTAAACGCCACAAGGGCGCGCGTATCCTGGTCTTGCTCCTCATCCACAACTTTGCCGCTCCAGAGGGTGTTGTCGGCAAGAATAACACCGCCCGGCCGCATACGATCGATCACCAGGTCGTAATACGTGGAATAATTGACTTTATCGGCATCGATAAATACAAGATCAAAAGGGCCTGCCAATGAAGGAATCGTTTCGCTCGCATCG
>PXTV01000228.1 GCA_003022985.1 Bacteroidetes bacterium SW_11_45_7
CGGACCAGGTCAAGCTTTTGAGTACGACCAAGGTGCATATTCTCAATTACTAAAACAACTTCAAACCGCCAAGAAAAAAGTTATTGAGAGAGTTGGTAGTGACCATTCCAAACTTGTGAAGAAGGTATTGATGATGCTTATCTTGATCAAATACCTTGAGGAAAGGCAGGATAAAAATGGCAATACTGCTCTAAAGCGGGAATTTTATAGAGAGATCAATTCCAGAGCTTCAAGCCTTGCAGATATCTTAAACAAGCCAACTGATTTTATCACGCTTTTAGGTGAACTTTCCAGTGAAAAACATTTCAATGGGCAGATCTTTGAGTTATCAGAAAAAGAAGAAGCAAAGCTAAAAGAATTTGATTTTGGTGTCTTCCAAGCCTTCGTTGATGGACAAACAGAACTGTTTGGCAGTCCTGAGGGTATAGGCCAAATGAAAATTTGGCGATTATATTCATTTGATTACCTGCCCATTGAATTAATCAGCCATATTTACGAGGATTTTTTAATTGACGAAACAGATCAATCGAAACCCGGAGTGGTTTATACCCCGCCTACCCTTGTCCAGTTGCTTATTGATCGGTGCATGCCCCTTTCAGAGCCTAAAAAGCAATGTAAAGTGCTTGACCCGGCTTGTGGCTCTGGAATTTTTTTAGTCGCGGCTTTCAAACGAATAATCCAATGGTGGCGGATACAAAATTATTGGAAACATCCCTCAAAAGAAAATATTGATACCTTAAAAGCCCTATTAAAGGAAAACGTGTACGGTTGTGATATTGAAGAAGAGGCTGTTCGCCTAACTTACTTTAGCTTAAGTCTTGCCTTGTTAGATGCACTATCACCTCGAGAAATCTGGGAAAATGTTCATTTTGATAACTTGATTGGTAAAAATCTCTTTGGCGAAGATTTTTTTCAAAAAATTCTTGAAAATAACCTGCCAAATGATTTTGACCTCGTAATTGGTAATCCGCCTTTTCAGTCAAAGTTGACAGATCCTGCTGAAAAAGTTAATTCAGAAATAAAAGCACAAAATACAGACCGGCCTAAGATACCGGATAAACAGGTTGTACTTTTGTTTCTTGAGCAATCCTTCAAGTTACTAAAAGAAAAAGGCAAAACTTGTCTTCTTTTGTCTGCTGGTCCACTCCTTTATAATACAAAAGTTCATTCCTTTAAAAGATATCTTTTTGGACTTAGGAAATTTCAGGAAATTTATGATTTTACCCCTTTAAGGACTAAGTTATTTAAAAGTAGTAAGAAAAGCGCCAAAAAACCCGCAACACTCGCAGCTTTAGTGGAAAATTCTATCCCTGACGAAGGTCATCCTATTTATCATTTAATTTTCAGGAGTACAAGAGCAACTGGAGAAAAAATTGAGTTCGAAATTGACCATTATGATATTCATAAAGTACCTTTTAAGATAGCTTTGGATTCACCAAAAGTATGGCAAGCTAATTTTATGGGTGGGGGCCGTCTTCATCAACTGGTTGAGCGTATCAATTCTCTTCCTACACTTAAAGATTATTTAGATGAAATGGTCAAAATAAGAAATTGGAAAGTTAGCGAGGGATGGATTGAGTCCTCCAATTCAGAGCAAATGAGAAAGTTGATTTTATTACAAGAAAAATTGACTAGATCATCTGAAGAAGAAAAAGACTTTCAAAGATTGAAAAATAAATTTAGTGCAAGTTGGATTACAAATAAGCCTTTTGTAGAAACTGATGACTTTAAGATAGGTGGGGTAAAGAAAATTAAGCATTGTCCGATTCAATTTTTTCACCGAAATCGTAAAAGGAACAAAGAAATTTTTGAGCCCCCTCATTTATTAATAAAAGAAACTGTTGAAGATAAGAAAATTCCAGTTGAATTCAGGAGTGATTACTTAACATTTAGAAATGAAATATTTGGAATATCAAGTCCGGCTTCAGATTCAAACTTACTAAAAGAGATTGAAAGTAGACTAAAGGATAATAAGTCCTACGCTGCTTTATTATGGTTGCTAAGTGGACGGATAATTTCAACAAGAGAAGGAGTTGTTTTAAAGGAAAATATTTTAAGTTTACCATATCCTGAAAATCCCCTCCATTTTGATTTTATTGAACAAACATTATTGGATGATATCCTTGAGTATTATGCTGATTTCAGAATTGAAGGTGAAAAAAGTAAAGCGCTTAACCAAACTAACCCTGATGAATTAAAAGCATTTGGCAAATACTACTGCCAGATCTTAAACTCGATATATGAGGATTTCAAGCCTTTAGACCCAATAATTGGCCGGGATTTTATAGCTTACCCTTTTGTGTTAGGCGATAAACCTGAAATTGAAATTCCTGATGATTTAGAAGATGTTGAAGCTACTTTGGCAAAGTTACTTCATCATCAAGCAAGTCATAACCTGTGGATTAATCGCATCCTCAAGGTGTATCATAAAAATGTGATTTTCTTGTATAAGCCCAATCAAAAGCGGTACTGGCTCCGATCAATAGCCATCCGTGATGCGGATGAAACCTTTGTCGATCTTTTTAACCAGGGTAAATAATGGCATGGTCAGCAGGTAATTCAACAGGCACCTTAAGCAGTGCTCACGATGGACGTATCATTGAGACAATATTTAAATATGTAACTGATCAATTACGAAATTTTCAGGGCTCAAGTGATGAAAACGAGGACAACTTGACCGATGAATTTTGTAAGAAATTAGGAATCAATAAACCCTCAGAATATCCTTTCTTTTTCCAACATCAAAACATTGAAAAAAAGAAAGGAGGTTACTCAACGGATATGGCTGCTCTTGGTACTAAGGCTATTAATAATGGTGAAATGTTAACCAAGTTTGAAGCCAAGAGGCTTTCTTCTCATTTACCCAATAATAGGAGGAGGGAGTATGTTGTAGGAGAATACAGCCAAGGAAACCAAATAAAAAATTCCGGTGGCATCGAAAGGTTCAAAAATGAGACCCACGGTGTGGATATTCAAATTGCCGGAATGATAGGCTATGTTCAGACTTACACCTTTGATCATTGGCAAAAACATGTTAACTCCTGTATTCAGGATGAAATTTCAACTCCTCATGATGAAAACCTAACATGGGAAGAATTGGATAAACTGCAAAATCAAACAAATGATGGAAAAGTGGCGACCTATAAATCCGAATCTTCGAGGTTGACGAAATCCAGGCTTATGTTTAGGCATTTTTGGGTTAATTTACAATGATGGAGTTTTAAATCTACTTCGATTTACCATCAACCAAATAGTAAGATATCATGCCCCAATCCACCATCGAATGGACTGAAATGACCTGGAATCCGACCACCGGTTGTACTAAGGTGTCGGCCGGTTGTCCGCCAGCTGGCGGACGCGGAGCGGATGTCTAAGCGCTTGAAAGCCATGGGCCAGTCCAAATACCAAAACGGCTTTCAGATCAACACCCATGAAGAATCGCTCAAAGTGCCTTATACCTGGAAGAAGCCGCAATTGGTATTTGTTAACTCCATGAGCGATCTCTTTCATCCTGAGGTGCCGTTGGATTTCATTCAACGGGTCTTCCAAGTCATGCAGGACAATCCCAAGCACCGCTTCCAGCTCCTCACCAAAAGGCCGGAAATGGTAGCGGAGTACAGTCCGTTACTGGACTGGCCTGCAAATGTCTGGATGGGGGTTTCCGTGGAAGACGAGCGGGTGGTTCACCGCATTGATGCCCTGCGCCAAACAAGCGCCTTCATCAAGTTCCTTTCCCTAAAACCACTCATTGGCCCGCTGCCCAACCTCAATCTCCAAGGCATCGACTGTGTTATCGCTGGTGGCGAGTCCGGCACCAAAGCCCGGCCCATACAAGCAAGCTGGGTCAAGGATATTCGCGATCAGTGTTATGCGGCCGGCATGCCCTTTTTCTTCAAGCAATGGGGAGGCACCAATAAGAAGAAGAATGGAAGGGTGTTGGATGGAAAGACTTATGATGAGATACCGGTATAATAATAATACATAGTAATACGGTCGTAATATGGTAGTAGCTAAATAGCGCTCCGGAATCTTTTTGTCTTACTTTGGAAAGTTGGTGGCCAAAATCCCGATGTATTAGCCAAGGAATAGGTCCAAACCATCAAGAAAGTCAATGAAGCATTGGAAAGGCTCGAGTTTTTAATTCAAACGAGGGGGGCTAAAACCCCTTCAGCCACCAGATAGACACAGTGCTATGCATAGGAAAAGAGAAGTTCCCAGATTTTTATGCTTAGCCAGTCTCAGGAAGCTTCCTTATTTTCCTGCGTTTTAAAATTGTATTTCTTACGAATTAAGGCAATATCTTTCTTCAACGCCTCTTGGTTTTGCCAATATTTCTCACTTAATTTTTCCCGGATTTCCCGCATTTGTTTAACTGAGCTTACCCCCCAATAGGACCACCTGTTAAGTTTGCTCATCAATAATAGGGGAACTTTACTTTGCCTTTGCCATCCGCTGAGAAAATCCTTTACAAAATTTGGTAAACACCCCATAGGTCTGAATACATTTTCCAACAGAACCAAAAATAAAAATACAATGATACCCAAAGATCTTTCGCATGACATCATACAACGGGTCAATTACATCAAAGGACAATTGGAAGGCATCAATAAAATGCTGGACGATGGAAAAGAGCCGGACCAGATACTTAACCAGTTTAAAGCGGCTCAAAAAGGGCTGGACAAGGCCCATTACATACTACTGGATGAGGTTTATCGAAAATCTCTTGCGATCAAAATCGTTGAAGTTGCAGACATCTGTCCGGGAAATTGCGGCAACGAAGACAAAATTCAATACATAAAAAAGCAGTTTCCGAATTTACATTTCAACGACCTAACCGAAAGAATGAAGGAGGTTCATGAAATTGCTAAACGGCTCGAAGAATACCAATCGGAAAATAATAGCTAAAAAGATTTGGCAAACACCCCTTCCCCCGCTATAGCTTTGTTCCGGAAATCAAAATTCAATCAGTATGAAATGGAACAAAAATCTTTTTATCAGCTCAGGTACCATGGCTGCCCTCGGCTCAACAATATGCTGCTGGGGGCCGGCTATGCTGGCAGGAGTAGCCGGATTAACCGGAACAGCATACATTTTCTCATGGCTGCACCCCTTGAAACCCTACCTGGCAGGTATAGCGGTTGTCAGCTTAACCTCTGCTTTCTACCAGGTATATCATAAAAAGAATACAGAAAAGGCGGGTTGTCAATACTATCGTATCACCAAAACTGTTTTGTGGACAGTTGCGGTTTTTGCGGCTCTTTCATTCACCTATCCCTATCACAACGGAACTCTTTTTGTCAATACTTCAAATTATTCACTAAAAAATGAAACAACTATCATGCAGGCTTCTGATACAACCAAACAGAAAAAAGAAATTCAACTAAAAGTTACGAGGATGTCTTGCAACGGCTGCTCCAACAGGTGCCAGCGCTCCTTGCTGGATCTTAACGGAATCATGAAAGCAGATGTAAGTTATCAAAAGGGAGCTGCAACAATCGAATACAATCCTGACACCATAAGCGAAGCCCAAATTATTCAACAGATCAGTGAAATCGGATTCAAGGCCAAAAAAATCAATGAACATGAATAAAAAGTACTTCTTTTTAATATTGGTTTGCATTGGCTTGACCCAGGGTTCAATGGCTCAGGGGCATGGGCCATTGTATGGATTACAAACGCCAACACTACCCCAAGGGCATGTAAATTTAAATGTGGGGGCTATGAGCCTATCTTCGGAAAGCGGGGAATCATACATGTTACGATACATGTTTTCTTATGGCCTTACGGAGGATTTCCAATTAAACCTTACGGCACCCACTCCTATATCCGGGATAAAAAAACCTCCGCGAACCCGGGGAAATAGTAACATGCCTGCTAATAGCGACATAGAGGCTTCCCTTTGGGGACGAATTTTTTCCAATGCGTTCGATGTAGGAAAAAGGGTTGAGTCAACTGCTGTCTTGAGTGGTTCTTTGCCAACAGATAAGGAGCGAGGGAAAACCAACGTAGGACCTTCTGTTCATGGAGCTTTATCTACCGGTTATGCTTCTCGTACCTGGTATGCCTGGATTGGTAGTGGATACCAATATTATTTTGAGAAAAATCATGAGCAATTAGGGGACTTGCCTTACGGAAGTTTAGTTGTAGGCTACCGCCCGGATTTTATTAAAGCGGACTGGCGCATATTCATTGAGTCATTGGCGGAATTTCCCAAAAACAATAAAAGCGCTGAAGGCATGACGATCCCTGCACATCGAACCCAAAAGTTGCTAATCGGTCCATCTTTTCTCGGCCTTTATGGAGCCTGGGGCATTTCCTTTGGCGGGCTAATACCGGTATATCAAAATGTGAACAAAAACTATCAAAAGGAAAATTTCAGATTATCAATGAATATTAGTTACTGGTTGTAAACTTAAAAAATCCCGAAAAATGAAATATTTACCTATTCTAATGACAGTCTTTGTAATAATATCATCAAACATAGCCAGTGCTCAACTCATTCAGGTTGAACAAACCGTCTATGGAATGGATTGTGCTCCTTGTGCTTACGCTGTGGAAGGTGAAATGATGAACAAAAGTGGCGTAAAAAAAGCACAAGTAGACCTTGATAAAGGGGAAATTCAAGATGGGGTCAAGAAAAGCGGATTTTCAGCAAAAGAAGCAAAGGTGGTATTAAAAGGAAACCTATTAAAAGATGACGGTACGTGGAAAGTGAAGGTCAATGAAGAAACATTTCAAGTAACAACGCACACGAAGAAGAAAATTTTATCGAAGCTAAAAGAAGGTAAAGTGAAACTTGAAGGCGTTGTCCCGGATGAAGAAGACAAACAACCGGATCATCACTGGAAAATCACTGTAAAGAACATTATTAATACGAATTAAGACCAAAATAAACCTCTGCGTTTCGATCCTTATTCAATGTATTTAATCCATAATTTTACGAGATTTTTATTAGGTCCATTGACCTTGTTAGTCATATTTGCTGGATGTGATAACAAAAAGTCAAAATGGGTCTTTGACGAGCAAATTACTTTGCCTGAAGAAACCAGGCCTTTAGCCATCGCTGAATCCGATAATCATTTCTTGTGGGTTTCTGACCCTCAAAATTATCGTATCCTCAAAATTAATAGGAAAGGAAAGATAGTGGATTCTATTGCAAATCTAAAAAGACCGATGAATATTGATGTTCACCAGGAACAACTATTCATACCAGAATATCATACCGACAGCATCCGGAGGTATGCAAACGGGGAAAAGCAGCCTTTTCAAATGAATACCAAACTTCAATCCCCAACAGGCCTGCACGTACATAAAGATACCATTGCTGTAGCTGACTTTTTCAATCACAGGATCGTATTACAGGTCAACGGAAAAATCCGGGCTATTGGGAAAAAAGGGCACAAACAGGGACAACTTTACTACCCTATAGATGTAAAAATTCACAATGGTAAAATATATGTAGCGGACGCTTACAACCATAGAGTTCAAATATTTAAAAATAATGGTAAGTTTCTCAGAGAAATAGGGACAAGGGACACTTTAAAGGTAGCCTCGGGAATTGATGTTACCCAAAAACTTATTGCTATAACTGACCAAGAGCACGATAGGGTAATGCTGTACAATCATGAAGGGAAACTCCTCCAAAGCTTACAGTCAAACATCACCTATCCCACCGATGTATTATTGTTGAATGACTCTTTATTTATTACCAACTTTACAAGTCACACGCTGACAGTTTTTGTAAAAAAGGAATCATGAAAAGCGTAACAAAAGGCATACATCAGGTAAAGTTTGTTATGGGCTCACTTAAACAACAACTATGTGAAGCTACTTAGAATAGCTAGTGGGGGTATTTACTTTTGGTACGGATTTGTTATATTGCCCTTGAACAAGCCCGGCTCTGATTAAGCTTCTACTACGATCTGTGCGCTAACTTCCACATAGTTTCCCCACCAGCTATGTAAAGTAATCCTTGTTATTTGTGTAAGAAAATGGCTGAACCTTCTCTTCAAGATTGCTTGAATATAGTATTTGATTTAGTAAAGCTCAGTAAACATATTATCTATTCCATTGTTCGTGAAATGAGGTTGTTGTACCTTTTTAGGTATATGCTCAGGTTTCTTTTCTGCTTTGTTCGTAATCCTGATCTTTAGACAGCCTCTTTTAGCCGGGGCGAATACATGTCCCGGCTTTTTTATATCCATTCTTTTTTTCTCTCCATGAGCTGAGCCATCATTTGTCAAAACCGTGACAAGTGCAGAAACTGCGGCAGCTTAGGTTTGTAATAACAAAAAAGAGGAAACTAAGAGCGACATGACAAACAAAGTAGGTATTGGATAGTAGCAGACACGGAAAACCACGACAACACGGGGCGAATTGCCAATGCTCTAGAATTGGCCAAGGAATGCAAAAAGGGTGGCGATCATGGTAAAATCATCTTTGATGGAGGTGGCACAACTTGGGCGCCCCAATTGGACGATGCAAATAACCCGCTCCATCTTCTTTAAAAGAATTTAAGGACAAGGTTGCAGGCGCATGCGACTTCTGCGCAGGTGCTTTTCATGTGAAGAATGAGATTAAGAAGACAGATGTCACCCTGCTTGCTGAATAGGATAACCATCCCGGCTTACGTCAACTCATCAACGAAGGCTACAGTATTGTTCCTTTTTAACAGTATGCTTTCTATTATCTTGCCTCCCTTGTTTTTAAAAGGGGCATTGATTTTCGGCCCGCAAAATAGAGATAAGATGTTAGTTTTGAGGCATGCCTATTGATTTTTCCCATCTTTCCAGAAGCGCGAGCATTGCCATTAGCGTATTTGCTTATATTGCAGCAATTGGGTTGGCTGTTGTAGCTGGCTCTTTGACGCCAACTTCCTGGCACCCCCTTGCCACCATTGCTGTAGCAGATATCGTGGGGACAATTGTCATATTCCTTTTTAGCTTTTCTTTTAACAATAGTAGTTTCTACGATCCGTATTGGAGCGTAAAACCGGCCGTCATAGCCTTGTATTATTTGTTGGCTTTCCCGGATAGCGGCACTCCTGTACGCAGATGGTTGGTGCTGATCCTGGCATTTTTATACGGCATTCGCCTCACTGCAAACTTTTACCGCGGCTGGCCCGGACTCGTTAAGCAAGATTGGCGCTATACGATGCTGCAAAGCCAATATCCCAAGACGTATTGGCTTATTAGTTTCTCAGGTATTCATTTCTTTCCCACCTTGATGGTTTATTTAGCATGTTTACCCATGTATCCAGCTATGGTAAAAAGCGCCTCTTCGCTAAGCTTCCTCGATATAGCGGGAAGTATTGTCACGTTTCTGGCTGTATTAATTGCTTTCATAGCTGATGAACAGATGGGCAAATTCAGGCAAAATCCAGAAAACAGCGGACGTATTATGACAAGTGGATTGTGGCGCCATTCGCGCCATCCCAATTATCTTGGCGAAATTCTCACCTGGTGGGGACTATGGTTTTTTGCTATTGCCTGTGGCCTCGAATGGTGGTGGACGGGTATTGGTGCTCTAAGTATTATGCTTATGTTCATTTTCATAAGCATTCCTATGATGGACGAACACCTCAAAGAGCGGAAAGCCGGATTCGGTGAGCACATGCAGAAAACGCGTGCAATAATCCCTTTGCCGGTTAAGTAACCATCCCGGTTAGAATAGAAACTTCATAAGAATTTTTCCGTTTGCATAGGTGTGAGGCTATTTTGATAACGTATGGCTTACAAAATTCTATTGCTAAGGCAATAGGCATGAGGTGATGTTAGTTGAGTAACTACAAAAGAAATCTTTCGTAAACCAAAATGCATACTGAAATCACCAACCTTTAAAACGAATGGAATCAAAACAATCAATTTTGAGACGTTATGTTTGGCTAAACATAATGTTAACAAAAAAACTTTCATTTTATTCTAATATAGCATCAACAAACTGTGAATCTTACGAACTCATCAAAACTGACATCGCTGCAAGGCTTAATCCAGCTATTAATTGACTATCTGCAAGAAATAGCCAACCTCGGTACGGACACAAACTATTCGGAAGAATTAAATAAAAAAATACGTCTTACCAACCAGGTTTGTGTTACGATTATTTTTATATGTTTTCCCTTTGTCTTAATCTACAACAAATTAGGTCTCATCATTATTTCAAGTGCCTGGCTATTGGTTATTTTACTTTTTGTAGGCCTTCTTGTTATTAATTATTTCGGGTTTTATAATCTCTCACGCTATGGCCTGGTTGCTTTTGGTAATCTCAGTATTATTTGCTTTTCCATTTTCCTTGGAGAACCAGCCGGCAAGCACCATTTTTTATACGCAGGTATTGCCGGTGCTTTTATTATCTTTTCAAAAAATGAGATCTGGGCAAAAATTTACGCTATAGGATTACCAACTATGTCTTTATTATTAATTGAGACAACATTTACTGAACCATTACTGGTTAACTCCTTATCAATTGACACAATTCAAACACTTAATGTTCTGAATATCATATTCGCAATTGTTTTTATTACGTTGAATCAATATTATCTCTATCGTGAAAATGCCATCAGCACTGAACGCATGCAAAAGGCAAATCAACAATACGAACAATTAACCAAGGAACTGGAAACCCGTGTTGAGGAACGAACTGCTGAACTCCGGGAAGCCTGCCGATCAAATATCCCAGGAAGCCCATCAAATCCTTGATGAAATTGATCATTCCTCCAGTCAAATGATGAACTTAATCGAAGGGTTGCTCACTTTCTCCCGCACAGGACAGAAACAGGTTGAGAAAGAAGAAGTGAATATGAAAGAATTCATTCAAATGGTATATGCATCAATAAAACCCGCTAACCAAGATCAAGCCAACAACATCAATCTTGTCATTGAGACTCTGCCCCATGCCTGTATTGATAAGAAAATGTTTAACCACGTCATCCAAAATTTATTGAGTAATGCTATAAAATACGCTGCAGATCGAAATCCAATCAACATTCGATGGCAAAGTTGGCAAGGTGATGGCGAGGTGATTTTTGCCATCCACGATAATGGCATTGGCTTTGAACCGAGCAAGAAGGAGGAAATTTTTAAAGCATTCCAACGCCTTCACGCAAGAACAAAGTTTGAAGGAAGCGGGATTGGCCTGGCCATAACGGAGCGTATCTTACGGAAACATGATGGCAAAATCTGGGCTGAAAGCACACCCGGGGAAGGTTCCTCCTTTTATTTCTCGCTACCATCAAATGGCTGATTGGTTCATGTAGCAAACTTAAAATTGATGAATGCCAAAAAAAGAGAAAGCCGGGGAACTGTGATAGGTAACTTTTCTTTTGATAGAAGGATGAAAATAAATATACACCACTGCCGGCTAATTGCTCTTTCTACTTCTTTATAATCAGAAATGACTTTTGAAAAGGGTCGAGCTGTTCTTGGAGAATTGTAAAAAATGCATCACCGTGGATGATGTATTGCGAAAGAAAATTCTCGACCCGTTCCTGGAGCTCACCCTGAGGAAATAACTTTTGTTTTAAGTGACGGAGTTGGTTCACAGCTTCATCGTGCTTGTTCTTCTCGGCCTTAAGAAGCTTGCCTTCCAACTTGTCAAGGGCCTTGAGCTGTTTTTGCTGCTCCCCCAGCACCGTTTTCTTCAGTGTGACATCAATCCCCTCTGCACGGCTAAGGATGCTATTGTAAAGCTCTTCGAGCTCCTTTTTTTCCTCTGAGAGCGAAATCTCATCCCGGGCATGCTTCTCGATGTAGCTGTTGATGAGCTGGTCCTCGTCTCTGAACAGGTCCTCCTCCTTAAGCCAGAACTTGTTGAGTTTTTTCCGGCTGCCTTTGTCAAGCCATAACACCGAATTGCGGAGAATAAGCATGGGATAATTGACACCGTAATGCTCAAAGACAGGGCGTTGCTCCATCCAGTACGACAACTCCCCACCTCCCCCAACATATGCAAGATTGGGAAGCAAAGTGTCCTGATACAGCGGTCTTAGCATGACATTAGGACTGAAGCGCTCCGGGTGAGCTGCTATTTCCTCCTTGAGTTGATGCTGGCTAAAGGTGCAGGTTTTATCAGCAGTCTGAATAGTGCCATCATCATTCATCACAAGGCGCTCCCGGTTGTCTTCTGTAAGATAGAAGACGTTAATGTCCCGTGGATTGGCCTGTACTTTGTAATGATCCTCCATTTTGGCAAGGGTGGATTCGGTGACTTGCTGCACGCGCTGATTGAGGATCTCATCTTCCATGATATCCTTATACCGGTCTTTCAAACGTGCATCATCGCCTATGATGATGACCAATCCAAAGCGGCTAAACAACCGGTCAACAAGGTAGTGCGTTGCCTGATCGAACCGCTCAAACTTATTATAGGCCTCCTTGAATAGCTCAAGTATTTGATCTGCTCCGCCATCCCGATTCTTCAGAATGTCTTCAAGATCGCTAATGGAGTGATCAATCCCTTCAGTCGACATGCGCCCAACAGCGCCATTTCCATCTCGCTGCCAGTAAACGGGATTGCCGTACACATAAGTGTGGTTGATCTCCTCGAAATCATGATCCTCACTTCCCATCCAAAAAACAGGTACAAAATGAGAATCGGGATATTGCTCGCGCAACATGGCCGCTGTGTTAATAGCGCCCATGATCTTGTAGATGAAAAAAAGAGGGCCTGTAAAAAGAATGGGCTGATGGGCTGTGGTGATGGTGAAGGTGTTGGCCTGCCTGAGAAGCTCGATATTATCCTTTACAGCTTGCAAAGTTTCATGATGCTGGTACTGCTCATGGATCACTTTTGCAAGTAACGCCCTGTCCATCTTATAGGATTCGGCTTTGTCCCGGATAACCTGCTCGAACTGTTCAAATGCAAAAGGGTATTTGACAAATTGTGTAGCTGTTTCCTTGTTGTTGTTATAGTCTTCGATGAGCGAAGAACAACATCCGCTTTTGTCGAGATCGAGCTGAAAAGTATCCATGTAAGTGGTTGAGCTTCTACTTAATTTGATCCGTTTGTGGGCGAACCATGATTTGAAATTTGAAATGTGGGATTTGAGATTGCATGATTGAGGTTCCCTAAATTTGGTTGATAAGTTGTGTCAAATGCCAAACCTGCTGTAAATAACGTCAACACAGGATTTCTTCAGTAAAATATCAAACTACTTCACCGTACAGATCGAACTCCTCTGCACCGGTAATCTGAACATTGGCAAAATCGCCAATCCGGACAAAATTCGCTGAGGCATCAACAAGCACTTCGTTATCCACTTCAGGGGAATCGTGCTCTGTGCGTCCCACGAAATAATCACCCTCTTTCCTGTCGAACAGCACCTTGTGGGTTTGCCCGACTTTAGCAGCATTTTTTTCAGCCGAGATCTGTTGCTGGAGCTCCATCAATTCAGCAGCCCTTTCTTGTTTGACTTCATCATCTACATCATCGGAAAGTTCATGGGCACGGGTTCCTTCTTCATGAGAATAGGTAAAAGCGCCCATCCGTTCAAACGCCATGTCCTGCACAAAATCGTAGAGCTGTTGAAAATCGTCATCTGTCTCACCCGGGAAACCCACCATCATGGTCGTTCGAATACCAATCATACGCAGCAGCATGGGATTGCTGGCATGCTGCAATGGGATGTCCAGATAATTACAAATGTTGTTTCTTTCTTGCATGGGCTTGAGCACATCCATGGGGAATTTAGCAGGATAAGCGTAATGAAGGCGAATCCACTCGATCCCTTCCACATCGGAAAGATGATAAAGAAGATCCGCTAATCTTCGTTTGCGGTAAATATCGAGGCCGTAGTAAGTAAGCTCCTGGGCAATAAGCATGATCTCTTTGACACCCTTTGCGGCAAGTGCTTTCGCTTCATTCACAATCTCTTCAACAGGGCGTGATTTATGCTTTCCACGCATAAGAGGGATAGCGCAGAAAGAGCAGGTTCTGTTACACCCCTCGGAGATTTTCACGTAAGCAAAATGATGAGCAGTGGTAAGCTGGCGCTCACCTATGAGCTCGTGTTTATAGTCTGCACCAAGCGTATTTAAGAGAAAAGGAAGCTCCATTGTACCGAAGTAAGCATCCACTTCGGGGATTTCTTTTTGCAAGTCATCACGATAGCGCTCGGAGAGGCAACCCGTCACATAAAGCTGTTCGATGGAGCCGCTTTTTTTTGCCTCAACATATTCGAGGATGGTGTTGATGGATTCTTCTTTGGCATTATCGATAAACCCACAGGTGTTTACGATGACGATGTTGGCGTCTTCAGCCCCGTTTTGATGAACAACATCGAAGTCGTTCCCTTTTAATTGCCCCATCATGACTTCGGAGTCAACAAGATTTTTGGAACAGCCGAGGGTGACGATGTTGATTTTATTCTGTGATGTGGGCTTGGTTTGCAATGATGGGTTAAATTTTGATGAAGTAAATTTGAGATTTGAGGATTTGACGTGTAAAGTCCAGATGGTAGATGGTAGATTTTAGATGTTAGATATTAGATAATTAGCATATTTGAACATTAAACTTTGAACATTTGACCATTAAACTTTACCTATGATCCGACCCTAATAAGCAACAACAATCACACCTATCCATCAATATTAAAGAAGGACAATGGTTCCGGGCTATTCACTTTCTTCCTTGGAAAAGAGAGAATCGACAAATTCCTCTTTATTGAATACTTGCAAATCCTCCATTTTCTCGCCAACGCCAATATATTTAACCGGAATGTTAAATTGATCAGCCACACCGAGTACAACACCGCCTTTGGCTGTGCCATCGAGCTTTGTAAGAGCAATAGAATTCACTTCAGTGGCATTGGTAAACTCTTTGGCTTGGGCAATGGCATTTTGACCTGTAGAAGCGTCCAAAATAAGCAAAACCTCATGAGGTGCATCCTCAATCATCTTCTTCATAACCTTTTTTACCTTGGACAGCTCATTCATGAGATTCACTTTATTGTGAAGGCGGCCAGCCGTGTCGATAATCACAACATCCGCATCATTTGCAACACCTGACTTGACACTGTCAAATGCCACAGAAGCGGGATCAGAGCCCATTTCTTTTTTCACAATAGGAACGTCCACACGCTCAGCCCAAACGGTCAATTGATCGATGGCCGCAGCCCGGAAGGTATCGGCAGCACCCAGCACAACCTTATTTCCGGCTTGTTTGTATTGATGAGCCAATTTACCAATTGTTGTGGTTTTTCCTACTCCATTCACCCCTACCACCATGATCACATAGGGCTTTTTATGCTGACCTGCTGAATTGAACGGATTTTGATCTTGGATTTCATTTCCCTCCAAAATTTTAGCCACCTCTTCTCGCAGGATGTTATTGAGTTCGTTGGTTCCAAAATACTTATCACGCTTAACGCGTTCTTCAATACTTTCAATCACCTTAACGGTAGTATCCACCCCAACATCGGCAGATACGAGGACTTCCTCCAGTTCATCGAGCACCTCCTCATCAACAGTTGTCTTCCCCGCAACTGCTTTCGTCATTTTGGAGAACATATTGCTTTTCGTCTTCTCCAGCCCCTGATCCAGCTTTTGTTTTTTCTCCCTGGAAAAAAAATCAAATACACCCATGTTCTATAATAGAAGATTTTAGATTTAGTAAGCTACTCACTCTTCCAACAACAGATCCATCAATAGGGATTACAAATTCTTCTTCATGCTATAAAAAAAGCTTCCCTTGAACAGAGAAGCTTTCTTATGCAAAATATAAACAGATACTTAGTTGTTCAGGTATTCCTGGACTTTATCTTTGTGAACAATCTTTTCCCGGAAAGCATAAGAACGACCCGTTTTCGATGTAACGGGTTTGATCACTTTAACCATGTTCTTTTCTTCCGTGTTTTGTCCGCGATTTGTACGTTGGTTTTTGCTTTGCTTAGCCATAACTCACTTATTTTATCTCTTTATGAATGGTGTACTTATTTAAAATGGGATTGTACTTTTTGAGTTCCAACCGATCAGGTGTATTCTTCCGGTTTTTTGTTGTAACATACCTGGATGTACCGGGCTTGCCGGAATGTTTATGCTCCGTGCATTCCAAAATGACTTGTACTCGGTTCCCTTTCTCCTTAGTTGCCATAGTAAAGTTTGCGTTTTAAATTAGCTGAATTTGTACTGGCCCTTCTTTTCCAAATCTTTGAGATATTGATAAACACCCTTTTTGGAAATTGTACGCATAGCCTTTGTGGAGACTTTTAGTTTAATCCATTGATTCAATTCCGGTACAAAGAACTTCTTGGTTTGAAGATTGGGATTAAACTTCCGCTTTGTTTTCTTATTGGAGTGGGAAACATTGTTGCCGGACATTGGCTTTTTCCCTGTTAAGTCGCATATCTTGGACATTAGCCTTCGTGTTTTACCTATTTATTCAACAGGATGGCAAATATCGGTGTTTTGGGAATAAACTCCAAACGATTAGCACAGAATAGTCCTACTTTTTATAACTTAAAAGGATCCCACCAATTCCTTTGCTGATCTAGTCATTTGAATGTGTTAGTTATCTCTTGATTGAAACATATCCTTTGGTAAACGGAAACGCTCGATAAGCGCTTGATTCCGTTCGTTATCCTTTAAAAGAATAATCGAGTAATCATCAACATAAACAGGTACCCAACCCGGATCTTGAACACGCCTGATCAGGAAAGGTTGAGCATAGGGTGTTGCATCGTGCCTGTAGAAAAATATGGTTTGAAAATTAAACTCCTTATTAGCCCGCTGCCACGCTTGATCATTCTTCTGCATCGGCTTGTATAAATCGTCAAAGAAGGTCCGGATAAAGGTGATAGGTGAGATAACTACCGATATCGTAGTTATTAAAAATCTTCCCCGGCAGATTGTATTGTTGATAAAAACGTGCAGCTTTATTGGAGTTGGGCAAAAGACCAAGTCCCACCGCTTGGTAGTTGGGTGATAAATAACCCGCCCGGCCACTTGCACTTATAATCATCAGGAAAATAGCAAGACCAAGAGCCGCCTGAGGAAATCGTTTACGGAATGTATACTTGCCACTGTCTACCCAGTCTTGTAATTGCTGGCCGGCAAAAGGGATGAAGAGCAAGCCGAACATAGGAAAGTTACGAATCATGATGAATGCCAGCACACCATAAACAACCAATAACAAGATGCTGATAAAATACTTGTGGTACTTGCGCCTATAGATCACATAAACGATTGAAAAGAGTGCTATCAGCAGGGTTATTTCCACATGGTAGTACAATAACTTGTTAAACCGATCCTGCATAAATAATACCGATTGATTTTCTGCTATCATGTAACCGTACTCCCTGAAAATCAAAAAAGGTTCTAAAAGGCCCTTCAATCCAAAAGGATTAGCCAGGCATGCCAGGATTGATGCTATGAGCACATAAACCAAAGCTTTGATTTTGCTCCCGTTTTTTTCATTGATGAACTGATCAACTATGAATACACCGATTAAAAATGGTCCCATCACAAAAAAGAGGTGAAGATTCACCCAAAGTAGCTGCAAAAAAGGAAGTAGAGCAAGAGACCAATATCTCATCAACCCTTGCTTGAAGGGATATAAGAACCAAATATAAATGCTGATGAACAAATAGCTAAATACTTCCGGCCGTATTTCGGGGCGACTTGCAAGCAATGGAAGAGCTAACAAGGACAATAACAACGTAGTGGAGAAACCATTTAATCGATATGATAAGGAGAAGATAAAACAAAAAGCAATGAGATACAATGCGACATTGAGCATTGTCAAACCCTCAAATTCTGCCAAATACCACAGGCAATAGTAAATAACCCCGCTCCCCCAATGATGGGTTACTGTGGAAAAGTAGGAATTGGTGTAGGAGTAAAAATTAGTAGAAGGAATTGTTAGTGAATTGATAAATAACTCACCATTCTGAATATGACGGCCCAGGTCTGCAACCACAAAATTGATCTGTTGCGTATAAAAGAGCGTTACAAGAACAAGTAACAGTAAGAAAACAAACGCCTCCCGGGGGCGCATGCCAAAAATAGTGGAAGAGCTTTTTGTTGGAGCCCCTTTTCTTTCCTTCTGCTTCATTTTTAGGAAATAAGACGTTCGTCAAATAGCAGGTACATCATTCAGTCAAATAAAAAGCCCCTTCGGGCGAACCGAAAGGGCTTGAAAGGTAGGCTTATTGCATCATCTATTTAATAATGTGGATCCAGGCATCCTTGAACTTATTTTGCTCCCTTAACTTATAGAGCTCCTGAAGACCGCCTTCCATATCCTGAACTTTTGTGATAAACACGTAGTACCAGTCACGTTTTTTATTGTAAACGACACCGGATTCATAGCCCTGTTTTTGAAGCTTTTTGTGGTACATTCTTGCCCATTTTTCTACACGATTAGAACTGACTACCAAGTAGTAGTTCTTCTTGATGTCACCTGTTACAAAGGACAAGTTTTCACGATCAACTGTTAATGTACGTTTTGCATCCTGTACATCCTTTCCTTCCTCTTTCCGACTCTTTTCAAAGTTGCCGATATCTTTTTTCAAACTGTCGATCTCGGCTGTTTTTTGGGCAAGTTCCATTTTTGTATCCATAAGGGAGTCCTTGCTCTCTTTTAAACTCCCCCTTAGACTATCATTCCGCTTCGATATTGTATCGAGTCGCTCATTTAACTCCTTGAATTTCTTATCCTCATCTTCCTGCTTTTGGCCACCGCCAAAAACAACGCCCAGCATAACCTCGTGCGAACCGCCACTAAAATCCTTTAATTCATTAACTGCCAAATCATACGAGTAGCCTACCTTAATGAGGTCGTGAACTTTTACACCTGCAGAAAACGTAGCTGCATAATCCCATCTGTATCCAGCACTAAGCCATACAAAATCATCGTAGGTAGCTATTAAATTACCATCGAGCTGATATTGGAAATCCTCGGTTGTTCGCATCATCACTAATGGTTCAAGACCCCAATTGTCATCACTGCCAAATTGAAATTCATAGGAACCATAACCTGTGTAATGACGTGCAAGCTGGTAATTGGCATCCTCCCTATTATTGACATATCGTAAATCCGATTCAACAACCTGAGGTACAGAAACACCTAATTTCAGCCCCTTCCATCGATAACGTAAGCCGACAGTAGCATCAACAGCAGTACCAACATCCAGTTGCCCGGTAATTACTTCATCTGTGGGATCTTCAATTCTCACCTTTTCCCGATCGATACTGTGATCAACCACACCGGCTCCAATGCCAAGTGAGAGCGTTTGTTCATCGCCAAGAGGAAGGTGATAAGCATAGGTCAACTTTCCTCCTATCCGCTTAACAACTTCACCAGTATAATCGCTAAATATATAGCCACCTAAGCCCAATCGTTTATTGGGAAATCCTCCATTTACGCTTAACAAACGCGTTTCAGGTCCACCCTGGAAATTCTGCCATTGCTTGCGGTAGATAAAATGAGCCACTGTCCTATCACCAGTTCCGGTTTCAGCAGGATTATAAAGCAACCGATTATATAAATACTGGGAATAGAGCGGAATTTGCTGTGCTACAACTTCTTTACAAATTCCCGCTCCTACCAAAATCATCGTAAGCATGACAAGACGACACATCATAAACATGATTTTTATTGTTACTATTAATTAACTATCTAAGAATCGTAACCGATCCCTTATATACTTTATCAGCACCCCGGAACCGGATGACGTAGTAATAAGTACCATCATTCAGCTCATTTCCACTATTATCTTGACCTCTCCAGTCATTCTGATAATTGGAACTCGAGTACACTTCGTTTCCCCAGCGATTAAAAATGCGAACCTCAATGTTGTCGTAGTTTAAGACTTTGCCTATGCGCCATCTGTCATTTTTGCCATCACCATTGGGTGTAAAGATATTGTAAATGTCGAGTGAAAAGTCCTCCTCAACAGTTATTGTTACTTGATCAGTAGCCACGCAACCATTCGAGTCAGTAACAGTCAGTGTGAAAGTTGTAGTGGATAAGGGGGTTGCGATTGGATTTTGTGCTAAAGGATCGGACACAGAATCGGAGGGCTCCCATAAGTAGGTAAGACCACCTGATCCCTGCAATTCAACCGGATACCCCAAGCTGACTGTTGTGTCCTCCCCTGCATCAGCATTGGGAAGATCATGAACTACGACTTCAACGGAGTCGACATCTGTACAGCCGCTTGCATTGGTAACTGTCACGGCATATACACCACTTTCGGCTACTTCAATGCTATCTGACGTGGCACCACTACTCCATTGATAATTAGCAAGGGAGTCCGGAGCATTCAGAGTTATGGTTTCTCCATCGCAGATTTCTGTATCTAACTGATCATAACCAATATCTGCTGTTGGTACTGGATTGACTGTGACCTGTTGTGTGGTTGAATCCGTGCATCCAGCGTCACTTGTTGTAACAAGCGTCACTGTATAACTGCCCGGCCCATCGTAAGTATGGGACGGACTTGTGGCAACACTTGCCTCTCCATCGCCAAAGGACCAGGAATACTGGGCTATATTACCTGTATCGATGGTTGTCGTGTTGGTGAAGTTCATACTGCTGCCATCACATACATCCTGCACTGTAAAAGACGCTTCCGGAGCGGGCTGAACGCTGACTGTTTTCTCGACAGTATCCTTGCACCCGAATGAACTTGTAGCGATCAATGTCACATTATATGTGCCTGAAGCCGCATAAGCGTGAATGGGATTTTGCTGGGCAGATGTTGTATTGTCACCAAAGTCCCATTGATAAGTCAGACTCCCTGAGGATATTGTTGATTGATTCGTGAAACTCATCGGCTCCCCGGGACAAACCATTTCAGCTGTAAACGATGCATTGGGTTCGGGCTTCACTTCAACATACATGCTGTAAGTGTCCATACATCCCTTGTCACTCATTGCTTGAAGTGTAACCAAGTAATTACCGGGCGCCTGATACTGATGAGCCGGATTAGCAGCCGTATCGGTTTCGCCATCACCAAAATCCCATAGGTAATCAACATTACCGGAGGCAATCACTGTTTGATTCGTAAAGATAACAGAGTCCGAGACACAGGCATCATTTGCTGTGAAAGATACTTCAGGCTGTGGATAAACATCAACTGTTTTGCTTACACTGTCCACACAGCCCTGGCTTGATGTGGCAATAAGTGTAACGTTGTAAGTACCGGATGAATCATAAATATGGGTAGGGTTCAACACTACGCTTGTATCACCATCCCCAAACTTCCACCGATAACTCAAAGAACCTCCTGTTGAAATGGTAGAGATGTTATTAAAGGACGTTGGTTGCCCCCGGCAGTTAGAAGAGGCAATAAAATCTGCATTCGGTACAGGATTGACTACTACGTTTTTCGTTACCTGATCAACACATCCGCTATCTGACGTAACAGTTAAAGTTACTTGATAGGTACCCGCTGAATTATAAAGATGGGCAGGATTTTGTTGAGTTGATGAGTTACCATCCCCAAAATTCCATTGATAGTTCAGATTACCGCTGCTAATGCTTGAGGCATCGGAAAAGCTTACGCTGTCATCCACACATTCGGTTGTGGCCGTAAAATCTGCTGTCGGTTCGGGGTATACTTCTACATCTTTTGAAACGGTATCAGCACATCCCTGGTTTGTTGTTGCGATCAAGGTTACTGTGTAAGTGTCCGCGGTCGCATAGGTGTAAGATGGATTAGGTGATGTGGTTGTGGACCCATCGCCAAAGTGCCATTCATAGCTCAATAAGCCAATCGATACACTCGACTGGTTGATAAAGTTAACGGGCGCCCCTTCACAAGCTGTGTTAAATGTGAAGTCAGCTACCGGCTGATTGAAGTTATCGACAGTGGCTGATAAGGAATCGACACAACCGTGATCATCCGTGACGGTTACCGTATATGTACCGGAGGGCACATTGTTCAGATCCTCGCTTGTAGCGCCATTTGACCACGCGTAGCTGTAGGGTGTGGTGCCGCCAAACACATTCAAATCCACAATGCCATTGGAATCTCCTACACAACCTGCAGTGGACGTTGTTGCGTTAAGGGCAAGCGAGTCCGGCTGTGTGATAGTGGTGCTATAAGTTTTGCTACAGCCATTGGAATCTGTAACAGTAACGTTATAATTAGCTGCGGGCAGATTGCTTACATCCTGTGTGCTCGGCCCGTGATTCCAACTATAGCTATAGCCGCCTACTCCTCCGCTGACAGACAGATCGATGCTGCCATCAGCTGCACCATAGCACGTGACGTTCGTGTCCGAGCTCGCTACATTGATGGGAGCCGGCTCACTGATCGAATTCACGTGAATGACAGAGCAGTTGTTCGTGTCGGTCACTGTAACCGTATAACTGCCGGCCATGACATTTGTCAAGTCCTGAGTTGTATCTCCGTTCGACCATTGGTACGAGTAATCCGACACTCCTCCCGTCACAGTAATGTATATAGCGCCATCTGATGAGCCGTTACAGCCGGCATCCACGACACTATCCGTTACCGTGATCGGGGCCGGTTCTGTGACGGTATCGGTATAAACTGTTGAACAATTCTTGTCATCTGTTACGGTAACCGAGTAGCTGCCTGCTGTCACATTGACGATGTTCTTGTTCGTTGAACCCGTTGACCAGAAGTAGCTGTAAGGCGTGGTGCCCCCATTGACGGTGATCAATACCTTACCGTCATTAGCACCATTACAGGTTACGGGTTCTGTTGTGCCTGCAACGGTTACAGGAGACGGCTCATTGACAACAAACGTTCGAGTCTGCGAGCAGTTGTTCACGTCTGTCACAGTTACACTGTAGGAGCCACCACTTAAACCAAAGACATCTTCTGTATTGACGGATGAATGCGACCAGTTAAAGGTATAGGGGGTTGAGCCACCGGAGACATTCACATCAATCGAGCCATCTGCTGCTCCGCTACAGCTAACATCGGTTACCTGCCCCGTGACAGATAGTTTTACGGGCTGGCCTACAGTCATATCCAAAGAATCCACACATCCATTCGCATCGGTGACCGTCACCGAATAATTCCCTGCCCCTACGCCTCCGAGCGAGTCGCCACTGGCGCCTGTGGACCAGGCATAAGTATAAGGTGACGTGCCGCCTGTGACATCAAGCGTGATATTGCCATTCACCTGGCCATTACAGCCGGGCGGCTGCACATTTGCATCGATCGTTATCGAATCCGGTTCCTGTATTGTCACTGTATCGGTGGCCTGGCAGCCGAAAGAGTCTGTAACGACAACGGTGTAATTGCCTCCGTCAAGATTGGCAATATCCTGGGTGAATTGAAAGTTGGACCAGAAATAATCGTAGGGAGGTGTGCCGCCAGTCACAGTGAGATCTGCTGAGCCATCCTGGGCGCCATAGCATGTGACGTCCGAGCCCGTTATACTCAACGATAGAGAAGTGGGTTCATCAATGCTTATGCTGGTATCTAACGTACAGTTATTTGCATCGGTAACTGTCACTGTGTAAGTGCCGGCAGAAAGGCCTACTACATCTTCTGTGGTATCCCCTGACGACCAATTGTAGCTATAGGGCGGGGTGCCGCCATTGATCGTAATATCGACCTTTCCGTTTTGGTAACCATTACAGGTGACATCTGTCTTGTTTGCTACATTCAGGAAGAGTTGCGCAGGCTGTTGGATCGTGGCTGAATCGATAGCCGTGCAATTATTCGTATCAGTTACTGTCACATAATACGTGCCTGCCGTAAGATTCGATATCGTTTGGCTGCTGGCACCGGTGGACCAATTGTACGAGTAAGCGGGAGTACCGCCACTCACATTAACAGTAAGGCTTCCCGCATTGCTTCCGTTACATTGAATGCCGGATTGAGTGGCTATCGTGGCATTCAGTGGAGCAGGCTCTGCAATGGTGTCCTTGACAACAAACGTGCAGCCGTTCGAATCGCGTACGATTACATTGTAG
>PXTV01000229.1 GCA_003022985.1 Bacteroidetes bacterium SW_11_45_7
CCTTATAGCTACAATTGGAGTAATGGTGCCGGTACGCAGGACCTAAGCAATCTGGGGGCTGGCACGTATACGGTCACTGTCACTGACGACAATGGATGTACAAAAACGTTATCAGCTACACTCACCGAACCCAATAAGCTTAGCCTTTCCGATGCGCCATTCCAGTACTCAGGCGGCTGGAATGTATCCTGTAAAGGGGCAAGTGACGGTTCCATCGACCTTTCAGTATCCGGAGGTACATCACCTTATACCTACAACTGGAGCACAGGCGCTACAAGCCAGGATATTAGCAACCTGTCAGCCGGTACTTACAGTGTTACTGTGAGCGATGAAAACGGTTGTACAGAATCGATTACAAATATTACCCTAACTGAGCCACCGTTACTTACAACCTCAGTGGTTAGTACAACCCCCGTAACTTGCAGTGGCGATGCTGACGGTTCTATCGATATTAGTGTCAATGGCGGCACTACGCCATATTCTTACAACTGGTCCAATGGTGCCTCAACGCAAGATTTGAATGGCATTAACGGGGGTGCGTATAGTGTATCAATCACCGATGCTAACGGGTGTAACACACAAATCAGCAATATCCTCATCAATGAACCTGCTCCCGTTGATATAAGCGTGAACAACGTAACTGATGTTTCTTGTAACGGGGGTAATGATGGAGCCATAGATATTAGTGCCTCAGGCGGCAATGGAGGATATAGTTTTAATTGGTCGCACGGAAGTTCGTTGGAAGATCCAAGCGGACTAACGGCTGGCGATTACGATGTGACTGTCACTGATCAAAAAGGTTGCACAAAAATTGTTAATAATATTAATGTAAGTGAGCCGCCACCACTGAATGTTCAGGTTGATGATGTTTCCGATGTGAGCTGCAATGGCGGGACACAAGATCGTGGTGGGCTTGTAGCCGGCACTTACAGTGTAACAGTAACAGATGCCAACAATTGTCAAGATTCCGTTACGAATATACAGGTAACGGAGCCTGCACCACTTACAGCATCTGTCGTTAATACAACTGCTGTTACCTGTAGTGGTGATAGTGACGGTTCAATCAACATCACTGCCTCAGGCGGCAACGGTGGTTACTTTTACAATTGGTCACCGAGTGGCTCAGGGCCGAATCCAAGCGGCTTGAGTGCTGGTAATTACGATGTGACTGTCGTTGATATCAAGGGTTGCACGTATGAATTAGATAATATTACTGTTGACGAGCCTGCGCCAATCACCGCGAACGTTAATGTTACAGATGTAAGCTGCAATGGCTCGTCCGATGGCTCGATCGATCTCGGGGTAAGTGGTGGGAATCCGGGGTATACCTATAGCTGGAATGATGGTGCCACAAGCCAGGATCGCAGTGGCTTGAGCCCGGGCTCTTATAGTGTGACGATTACGGACAGTGCCCGGACTTCTTATTTCGAAGGATTCGAAAGCGGCTTTACTGGCGAATGGCTCCCGCTCAACTTTTACATCAATCCCTTTATTCAACCATTGAATGGTAGCAGCGCTGCCGGTAGTTGGGGTAATGGTGGTATTGAGGCCACCCTTGGCCCGGGCACTTTGAGTGGTGGCGAGAAGATTCAAAGTTTTGAGTACTATTGGTACGAATCAGGTGCTCAATCGGGCTATGTTGTTGACCTTATCGATAGTAATGGCAACACGATTCTTCGTGCGGGAAGTGAAAATCCGCAATGGGTTGTTACTGATGGTGGTGGTAAATCCACCGTCTATAGTGGAGATGGTGTCGGTCGATGGATTCATTATAAATTTAGCTTTGATTGGGATCAAGGCACCTATGATTACCGCATGGAAGACATCACCAGTGGTACTGTCCGCACAGGTACACGGAATTTGAGTAATGCAACTAACATTGAACAAATAGAGTTTAATCATAATAGTGGCTCTTGCAGTGGTGATTGTTATGGAAATGGTGATCACGTTCTTTTCGATGACATAAGAACAAAAGATAATTGCACAACGCAAGTGAACAATATCAATGTGAACGAGCTTGCTCCCTTGTCTGCTTCAGTAGCAAATATAGATGACGTCTCTTGTAATGGAGGAAGTGATGGTTCTATAGATCTGTCAGTGAATGGAGGTACCACACCCCATAGCTACAATTGGAGCAATGGCGCCACGAGCCAGGACGTGAGTGGTTTGACAGCAGGCACGTACAGTGTAACGATCACAGATGACAATGGTTGTCAAGATAACCTTTCAGTAACGGTAGACGAACCGGATCCGCTTAGTCTCTCCAAATCTCTGTCCCAATACGCAGGGGGCTGGCATGTATCCTGCAACGGGGCAAGTGACGGTTCCATCGATCTGTCAGTGAGTGGAGGCACCACACCATACAGCTACAGTTGGAGCAACGGGGCCACGAATCAGGATATTAGCGGTTTAACAGCCGGCGCCTACACAGTAACGGTAACAGATGACAACGGCTGTACGCAGACTCTGTCAGGAGGTACCACACCATACAGCTACAGTTGGAGCAATGGGTCCACGAATCAGGACGTTAGCGGTTTAACAGCCGGCACTTATACAGTGACTGTAACAGATGACAACGGCTGTACTGAGACACTGTCAGCCACGCTTACCGAACCCGATCCCGTGAGTCTCTCCAAATCTCTGTCCCAATATGCAGGGGGCTGGCATGTATCCTGTAACGGAGCGAGTGATGGCTCCATCGATCTCTCGGTAAGTGGAGGCACCACACCATACAGCTACAGTTGGAGCAACGGGGCCACGAACCAAGACGTTAGCGGTTTAACAGCCGGCACCTACACAGTGACGGTAACAGATGACAACGGCTGTACGCAGACGCTTTCAGCTACGCTTACCGAACCCGATCCTGTGAGTCTCTCCAAATCTCTGTCCCAATATGCAGGAGGCTGGCATGTATCCTGTAACGGGGCGAGTGACGGTTCCATCGATCTGTCAGTGAGTGGAGGCACCACACCATACAGCTACAGTTGGACCAACGGGGCCACCACACAAGATGTGAGCGGCCTAACTGCTGGAACATATGCTGTCACTGTTACTGATACAAATGGCTGTGTAGAATCGATTACAAATATTACTTTAAGCGAACCACCCCAACTTTCAGCTTCCGTGAGTAGCAAATCACCGGTCACATGTAATGGCGATGCTGATGGTTCAATAGATATTACTGTCAGTGGCGGGACACCTTCTTATTCCTACAACTGGTCGAATGGTGCTTCCACGCAGGATATCAACGGCTTAAGCGGGGGTAATTACAGTGTTACAATTACTGACGCGAACGGGTGCACTAACCAAATCAACAATATTTCGATAAATGAACCCGCACCGCTCAGTCTAAGTGTAGACAATGTGGTGGATGTTTCATGTTTCAAAGGTTCTGACGGTTCAATATCCATAAGTGTGTCAGGTGGTAATGGTGGATATTCTTACAACTGGTCTAACGGTAATTCTTCCCAAAACCCGAGCGGCCTGAGTTCAGGAAAATACACTGTTACTGTAACGGACCAAAAAGGATGTTCATTGACAAGTGGTATCATCGCAATAAGTGAGCCACCCGAATTAACTGTCCAGGTTGACAACAAATCAAATGTGAGCTGCTTTGGATTCTCTGACGGTTCTATTGCCATTTCTGTCAACGGTGGCACACCTGGTTATAGTTATAGCTGGAGCAATGGGGCCACAAGTCAAGATATCGACAGTATTACTGCTGGCTCGTACAGTGTAACTGTTACAGATCAAAACAATTGCACAGAATCGGTTACGAATATCGATGTGACTGAGCCATCACAATTAGAAGCTTCTGTAGCAAGTAAGAGCCAATATGCAGGTGGGTGGAACGTATCCTGTTATGGTGCTTCTGATGCCTCGATAGATATAGATGTTAGTGGGGGCACAACACCTTATTCCTACAGTTGGTCCAACGGATTTACGGGGCAAGATCCCAGTGGATTGACTGCTGGCAATTACGGTGTAACTGTCACAGATTCAAACCAATGTGAGGTAACTATTGATAGTATCACCATAACCGAGCCCCTCCCGTTAAATACCTCTTCCACTTTATCTCAATACGCGGGCGGCTGGAACGTCTCATGTAACGGGGCGAATGACGGCGCAATCGATCTGTCCG
>PXTV01000230.1 GCA_003022985.1 Bacteroidetes bacterium SW_11_45_7
GCCCGAACCCGTGCTGATCGAATGCATGACGTTCCGTATGCGCGGGCATGAAGAAGCGTCCGGCACCAAATACGTACCGCAGGAATTGTTCGATAAATGGGGCAAAAAAGATCCCATCGACAATTACGAGCAGTACCTGTTGCGAAAAAAGGTGCTGAGCCAGGACGATGTGGAGCAGATCCGTAATGAGATCAGCGAAGAGATCGAAGCAGGCCTTGAGGATGCCTTTAACGAACCCGAGATTGCACCTGATCCAGTGGAGGAAGTAAACGATATCTACATGCCATTTGACCAACAGGTGGTAGCTCCCGATTGGCACCAAGCTCAGGAAAAGCGGTTTGTGGATGGTGTGTCCGAAGGATTACGAGAAGGGATGAAACAGCACGAGAACCTCATCATCATGGGCCAGGATGTTGCTGGGTATGGGGGTGTATTCAAGGTGACACAGGGCTTTTCCGAGGAATTCGGCACTGAGCGCGTTCGCAATACCACGCTCTGCGAGTCAGCCATTATCGAAACCGGATTTGGGTTGACGTTAACGGGGATGAAGAGCGTGATTGAAATGCAGTTTGCCGACTTTATCTCCTCCGGCTTCAATGCGGTAGTCAATGTGCTGGCCAAGGGGTATTACCGATGGCAGCAAAATGCTGATGTGGTGATTCGTATGACTTCCGGAGCAGGCGTAGGAGCAGGGCCATTCCATTCTCAGTCTGACGAAGCCTGGTTTTTCCATACACCAGGTCTGAAAATCGTGTTTCCTTCCAATCCCGCTGACGCCAAAGGGCTGATGACAGCTGCCATCGAGGACCCGAATCCGGTGCTTTACTTTGAACACAAGGCGATGTACAGGGGGATTAAGGGCCAGTTACCCGATGGCTATTATACCACTGAGATCGGGAAAGCTCATCGCATCCAAGAAGGAGACGATGTGGCTATTATCACCTACGGCATGGGTATCCACTGGGCGCAACAAACAATCCGGGATCACCCGGAATTATCCTTTGATTTGCTGGACCTGCGCAGCTTACAGCCGTTGGATTGGGAAGCGATTGACGAATCGGTTAAGCGTGCCGGTAAAGTCATCATCCTGCACGAGGATACGAAGACAGGTGGCATTGGGGCGGAAATAGCGGCTTACATCACAGAGAACCTCTTCGAGTATCTTGACGGGCCTGTTCAACGGTCAGCATCACTCGATACACCCGTACCTTTTGCAACAACTTTGGAACAACAATTCCTGCCAAAAGAGCGGTTTCAAAAGGACCTGGAGCAGCTGATCGATTATTGAATTCACTGATTGACAGCTCCACTAACGGGATAAACCTGCTGACGAGAATTTTCCTTTGCTTACTATTTTCTTTTCTGATCTGAGTGTATAAATCAGTATTTGGTTTGGGGGCAGCTTAGCATTATTAATAGAAAATGTTTGCTGCGAGACACGCTTTTCTTTGAATTGGCCGGACACTTGACGAATATTTACTCTACTTTTAGAAGCATCCTTATATTCAATACTGGTTGTATCGTCTTTACCAACGTAAAATCCATTATTGAGCGTTGATTGATTCAAACCGTCTGAATAAATAACATCGTAAAACCCTACATCTGCGGTTGTGGGGACTTTGATATCAATCTCTATGTACTGAGAAGAAAATACATTAACGTTGCTGACAATCAAATTTACGCCTTGATCATTTACGATTTGAATATCAACGACTGATGTACCTGTGTAAAACTGGGAACCACTAATCCCAACACTTGACAATTTTTCACCCTTTTCACCTTCATCCGGGTTCATATCATCGATAATAACCTGGGCAAAAACTGAAGTGGATAACAATAAGAGTGGCAGAGCTAAAAAGAAGTGAGTGAAGGTTTGCATAATATTTATGTTTTGATATGTAAAGTTAAATTATGGCTTTTGAATATCAAAATCAAACCATGTTAGTTACCATGATTTTATATTAAAAATTTCATTACAAATGGTCTTACCTCATCAAGCGTTAACAGTTTTCAAGTCTTTCATCCTTGTTGTGGCAGGAACCAATATAATTGTATAACATTCTTGATAACAGCTAATTATCCTGCGGATTTTTGTATTCGTAATCGAATTGAATATCATCAAAACGGTCCCTTAGACGCCTCGAAGTTTTACCCGGAATAGAGTCCATTTGCTCCAGCTTATAAAAAACATCCTTGATCGCACGAACCCGAAATGGCTCATCTTTTTCATATATGTCTTTCTGTAACTTTTCGAGCCATTTCTGCTTAGAACTAATCTCCTTCATGGTTTTGCTGATCAATTGACTTTTTTCTTTTTTTACCATAGAGTCGAGAAGGGAGCTATATACCACATCAACAAGTTTTCCGAACCTCTGATTGTTGGTAATGGGGGGAACTCTTGCTATCAGTTTTTTTGCCTGATCAACCTCGTTGTTTTTATATTTAATAGTGGCAAGATTGATCAACGCCTCATCAAAATAAGGAGATAGGGAAAGAGCTTCTTGGTAGTAATCAATTGCTTTATCTTCATTTCCTTGTCTGGCATAGACAGAGCCAAGGCTGTTCATCGTTTGCAGATGCCATGGATGCTGCTTTTTTGCTTTTTGAAAAGCATCAAGGGCTTTGTTAAAATCCTTCCGGTAAAAATGGACCTCCCCGATGTAATAGCTTAAAGGTGTAGCGGTTGGGCCATATTGGGATAATTGTGTAGTGGCATTTTCCATCAAACGAATCGTTTCCGAATAATTATTCAATGCTCTGGCTTTTAATCCGTTTTCAATCATCACACCAGTCTGCCACTTATATATACATAGAGCAATTGCAAGGATATTAAGCACAGCAATAAAAAGGATTACACCTTTTCTTAAAGGGAGACGCTTTCCTTTCTTCCCATAAGCAGCAGGAATAAAAAACGAAAATGCCAATAATAGAGTGCTGTACACCACATGAACAGGGCGTTCTTGTGGAAAGGAAAAGAAAGATATAACAATAAATCCTGCTTATTAGCTTGGTAATAGACCTTCCGCAATTTCCAGGGAAATTACCTTGCCTTCTTGATCAAAGTAATGCACCAAATCGTTATGAAAAGGAATTAAAACGGCTTCCCCTTTATATCTTACTGATAATAAGTATTGACCAGCACTTTCTTGGATTTCTTCGCCAATCTCCACCGCCACTTCCCATTAGTGGATTATCCTGAATCATTTCCATGGTTTGTCCCCAGAGAAGTAGCCGCTCCCGTATTGTATGCGAATGGATATCTTTTGTCTCAACACGGTCAACTACAGGGGAAAGCATTCTATCCAAAAATTTATACTTCGGGAAAAGCATATTCATGGATAAAGCTATAATCAGGCTAATTGCAATAGCTGAAGAAGCCAAACCAATGAAGGAAAACAGCTGTGTATAAAGATGCTGCATAATGCTTTTCCCGGATGGTTTTGCCAAAATGTAAACAGCCATGAAAACAATAAGACCTCCCATCATCGCCAGCCAAACAGCCCTGGACTGAAGAAAGACTATTAAGCCTACGTTGATAATAATTAGCACATAAGCAAAAAAACGCCAGTATCTCCCTAAGCGATATGTAGTTATGCCCAGAAAAGGCAGAAGTAAGAAAAGAGAAGAGGAATAAAGATTTTTATTACCCAGTATACCCTTGACCTGCTCTATATAAGTAAAGAATCCATCATCGACCGGTAAATTGATAATGATATCGTATATTCCCGGCAAAACAGAAATACAACCCGCAATAACAATTCCCTTTAGAACAGGATTAATAACATCCCGTGAATAACTCACCAAGAGGCTGAAAAAAACGAGCAACTGAATGGCAAACAGGGCTAAGAGACCGCGTTCTATATCGATAGGGAAATAATCACTCCAGGAAAACGAGAGAAGAAATAGAAGAACATAGATGCCATAAAGAATTATTGCCGGGTGTGTCAATACATGTCGTAATCCATCAATTCTCTTAAAATGAAGCCAAATACAAGCAAGGAGCAAATAGCCTCCCAATACTGTCAATCGTGGTATAAGACCGGCATCAGGCAAAGCGGGAACCCATAGCAAAGGAAAAGCGATGAATAAAATGGCCGTTGCAACACTTGGTAAGAAAGATTGGGAAAATGAGGCCCGACTCAAAATGAGAAGTTATTCAGTTTTGAAATGTTGCCATAAACAATAAACGATAATATATTGAATGGCGAGAATCATGTCAGGTCTTGAGGAAAAACTCCTCCATTCTAATCATCTAATAACGACAACTCAGAAAAGACTGTTGTAAGCAATTTTATTAGCACTTCAGTGATTACTCCTTCATGGCAAAATCTTCCTCCTCAAGGGAAGGATTGATCTCAATTGAGGTGGCTTTGATATCAATGCGTTGACCGCCCATATCAACGGACTGTTCATGGGGAAATTGAATCCCCTTCTTTTTCTTGTAATCACTGTAGTAGGTGGTTTGCGTCCTTTTCCCTTGCCGTGTTTTGCGGG
>PXTV01000231.1:0-748 GCA_003022985.1 Bacteroidetes bacterium SW_11_45_7
TCAGCACCAGCGTCTTCTGCGGGATCACCTCGCCCTTGCGGAGGATCTTCTCATAGACGTCCCGCACCACGCTGGAAGCAGCAACCAGGAGCATCGAGTCGGCTGTGGACATGATGGCGGCAAAGATGGACGCGATAACGAGCCCGAAGAGGATGGGATGGAGATGGGCCTCGGCAAGGGCCGGGAAGAGGTTCTCCACATCTTCGTTGGGCAGTGCGCGCGTTTCGGGAAAGTAGTAGCGGCCGGCCAGCCCCACAAACACGGCTCCTGCTGCCATGAGGACGTTCCAGACCGTGCCCACAACAGCCGAGACCTTGAGCTGCTTGGAGTCGTTGATGGACATGTAACGCGTAAGGATGTGCGGATTGCCGGGCGAGCCCAGGCCGATCCCCACAAAGCCCAGGAAGCCACCAAATGTCAGGGCCATCGGATCGAGCATGGTCACCTCCATACTGCTTAGCTCACCTGCCACTGCCTGCCATCCCCCGGCATCGAGAACGGCAATGGCGGGGAGGGCAATCAGCGCCACAATCATGAAGCAGGCCTGGAGGACGTCCGTCAGCGATACAGCTAAAAACCCGCCAAGGATGGTGTAGCCGAGCACGATCAGGGCCGTAATGCTGACGCCCCAGGCCCGCTCCAGCTCAAAGCTGGAAGCAAAGGCCTTGCCGCCCGCTAAAAGCTGAGCCGATACATAGCTCACCATGAACACGATCATCACCAGCACGAGCAACATGCGGAGGTAGCC
>PXTV01000231.1:819-4919 GCA_003022985.1 Bacteroidetes bacterium SW_11_45_7
TCCACGATCACGTAGCCCACAGCCGCCCACATCGCTGCTGCGCCATTTTTGTAGGCCATGCCCGTAAAGCCGACTAACAGCCAGGCGCTCCGCCCGCTCACTACAGCCGATAAGGCCACCACAAAGCGGTTCATGGTCCGCTTGCCGATGAAGTACTCGGAAATACCCTGCGATGAAAAGCGCGAGGAATAGACGCCAATGGCGAAGATCAGCAGGATGTAGCCGATAAAGGCCGTCAATGTATAGGCATTGACGGGCAACTGCTCAATACCACCGGTCTCGTCCATAGCTGCATGCTTTTGATGCCGGCATCAAATATAAATGATTGATGATGCTTTTGTCAGATGGGAACGAGCACGTCATTTCGAAGGATACGTCAGGTGGAGGGGGTGGATACGTGTCCTGAGAAATCCCCTTATTACGAGGCAAAACTATGATCACAGACCGACCTGCGCAAGCTGCAGGGAGATTTCGGAGGATACGTTAGGTGGCGGGGTGGAAATCTCCTTACCAAAACCCAAAGAATCCTGCAGGGAGATTTCTCATCAACCGTAACCACCTCCGCCTCCACATCGGTTGATTCGAAATGACGAGCCATTAGAAAGGTGGAGAGCAGAAAGCCAAATTAGTCGCAATCGCCTTCCATCTGGCTGATCCAGTCGCGGATGAGAGTAACGGCCTCCTCGTGGACAACACTCCTGCCGACCTCGGGCATGCGGATATTCGGGTCATCGGCCTCCATGCGGAAGACGAGGATGGAGGAATCGGGCTTACCGGGCACGATATCGTAGGTGCGGCCACCTGCACCACCGCCAGCTGCAACAGGACGTTTGCAAATGCCGTAGTCACCCTTCTTATCCACACTGAACTCAAGATGAAGCGCTGAGTTGTCAGCATCGCCTTCAGGACTGTGACAAAAGCCGCAGTTGATGTCCAGATAAGCGCGGGCGCGGTCGTCAAGGGACCCGCTCGATGGCTCATCCCATTTGGGAAGTTTCGGCACATTGCTCATGGCGGGAACGCTTTCCAAATGACCTTCGTCTTTCATCTTAGTCAGTTGATTGTGCTGGCCGTCTTCAAATTGATTGGTTCTGTTCATGTGACGAGCTCTTGGCCCAATGGGTCGTAACTCGTTGTCAAGAGCATGGCAGCTCTTGCACTGGTTTTCATTGGGAATCATATACTGGACCGTTTTCGTCTCGCCCTGCTTATCCGTCCGGGAGATCTCACGGATATCGCCTGTGATCAAGCGTTTCGCCTCTGTTTGGTCATCGTTCCACACATAGGTGTGCGCCTGCCATTTATCCTGGTATTTCCTGAGGATGCGCGTCTCCACAATATTTTTGGCAGAACTCGGGTCCTGCATGTCCTCCGGGTAGTAGAAGTTCTTGATGATCAATGATTTGTTGGGGAAAATAAGCGGCTTATCTTCCTGGTACCGGGCTTTTTTTCCATCCGGAATATAGATAAACCGCTTTTTTATAGAGGCCGTACTGAGAAAGCTTCTCGAACGGTTCTTCTCCGGGCACCTGAACACCTGATGGACCATCCGGATTATCCTCTTTTTCACATGCTTGAATCACCAACATCATACATGCTAAAACCAGAGATGATGTTAGCAATTTGCTATTGTGATGAACCAGTGTCATAATTGTTAAACATTTGCACACTTCCCTTTTCACCGCTATGTTTTGCCTTAAGGTGTGGCAACGGTCACTTCGGGAAGCGCCGGATGATCACATCGATGCGGTGTTATGTTATAGTCGAGATTAAAATCCAGAATATTGAGTACAACAGCATTTGCATTTTGATTGTTTTTGATGCAGATGGAACCGCTCGGGCCGGAATTAGGAGCAAAATTGCCTCCTAACTGGATATCGGGGACAGAATCCTTGGCAAATTGATTCGAAAAGATGGTGCCAAACGGGGTAGTGGGATTGGGCATATCGGTAGTGCGATGGTAACGGTTATCATGAATTTCGATTTGGCGTGGATAGGGGTCGAAGTTCGGGTCATTGATGGACTCAATTTCTTCATAATTGATCACTGCAGTTCCTAAGCGATTGTTATTCAGAATCTGGTTATCGAAAATTTCCACTTCTTCCGTACTAATGGCCAGGATGCCTGTGCCTGCCGGCACTCTGGACACAACACCACCCGATGCGAAATTCCTGAAATTATTATCCTCAACAAGATTATCAAAAATGCGGCACTGACGCCCGTATTGCGTTAGATCGGGCAAGTCAAATACCAGAATACCACCTGTGTTGTTGTGCGCTCTGTTATCAAAAACGTCCGCCTTGATGGTATTTTCAATTTCAATACCAGCTACATTTTTTGTTGCAATGGAATTTTTGATGATGGCCCTATTAGTCTGCCCTACATAAATACCGGCATCCGCTGCACCTCGCGCATAACAATTATCGATCATGACATCAGTACATTTTACAGGATACAGGCCATAAGCACCATTATCGGAGGATGGCACACCTGTCCAAACAGTTCCTACATTATAAAACGCTATAACGTTACAATCCTTAGCTTTGAGCGCATCGCCAATTGTATTTTCAATAGTCAGGTCCTCAACAATAACACTATCGCAATTTGTTAAGCGCAGGCCTTCAGCACCAGCTTGCTGGTTGGCAAACGATAACGTGGTACTGTTTTGCCCCTGGCCTTTGATCACAATGCCTGTTTTCCCCTCAACACTTAGCGTACTCTTGAAATTGAAATTGCCTCCTCGAAACTCGACTGTGTCGTTATCGTCCATGCGGATCAATGCGCTTTGGGTGGAATCCTGCTCATTGCCGGCTGAAGCAATTTCATACGTTTGGTATTTATTCGATTTTTCATCCACGTCATCTTCCTTGTCACAGGAACTCATGGTTAATAGAAACATGCAAGAAAGAATTGTAAGAACTGACAGAGTTTGATTATAGAATTGCATAAGAAAGACTTTTTAAGAAGAACTGGGTCTACAAACACATCAATAATAGTAAATTCCAGCATTCTTCCCAAATTAAATTGGACTCTTTTTGACCAAACGGGGAAATTTGATTCGATCTTTTTCCGGGGAGTCATTTTTGGATCGAATAATTTTTCCTTAAAAAAGTAGTTTTGAAAGACAAGACGTTAGGATTTGAAACTGAAATCATGTCTTATGACATCCATTCAAAAGCTTCTTCTTGTATTGCCATTCATCGGTCTATTAACATTGGCAGGTTGCAAGAAGGACGATGATGATTCGCCCCAACCCTCCGATTCAACAATCTGGGGCAACCCACATCTGTTCCTGATACGCATGCTGCCCGGCATCCGCGCTTTAATGGAATAAGTGCTCACTACATCGAGATCATACCGGACAAATGGACCAAGCTCGGTGAAGGTCAGGTTCTCTATGGAAGCCCTGAAACCACGGCTGGCGGTGATACAGCAATCGATTTCGATCAATCAGTGGTTGTGGATGAAGGCCAGGTATTCCGGAAAGTGAAATTAAGCAGTATTGAACCGGGCGACTACAAATATCTCAGGGTATCGCTTTCCTATCAAAACTACGCCATTGATCTGCGCGCTCAAGGCATGGACTTAACAGGTACATTGGCTTCTTTTATTGGGTTTAACACCTATATTGAATCCTTTAAAATCAAAGATTCTACCATAACTGTCAACGACAACAAAAAACAGGGCTATTGGAGTTTTGAAACACAATACGGCACTGTTACCGGCCAAGCGCCCGGCACAACGGTCCCTAACCCTATTTCAAAAACCTCGCCCATTCCGCCAGGTTCATGCCTTGTGACAGGGGAATTCCAGGAACCATTATCCATTACGGGTGATGAAAGTAAAGATCAAACGGTGATTATCTCCGTTTCAACGAACAAGAGCTTTGAATGGAAAGACCCGAACGATAATGGTGTTTACGAGCCCCAAAAGAACGACCAGGTTGTGGACATGGGTATACGTGGCTTGAAGGGAGTTGTGCAATAGTTTGCCCTATTAGAGGATTTCCCAGGTTTCAGGGCCGGCTAACAATTCATCGAGGTCGCCATCTCCGTTTTGCTGCACGGCCTGGTAGAGCTGCTCGCGGGACGGCTCGGCGG
>PXTV01000232.1 GCA_003022985.1 Bacteroidetes bacterium SW_11_45_7
CCAGGATTCACACAGCTGTGAAGATCGACCCGGTCTACTCGGGCACGGTGCTTCACGTATTGGATGCCTCGCGAAGTGTCACGGATGTGGGCAACCTTCTCAATGCAGGAAACAAAGTTGAGTTCAAGCAGAAGATCAGCGAGGAGTACCAGAAAATGCGGGAGCGCCATCAAAACAAGCGCGAAACCAAGAAATACCTCACGCTTGAAGAAGTGAGAGAAAACAAAATCGATATCGATTGGAAAGAAAGCGAGTCGAATATTGTGACGCCTCAGTTCTTTGGCACAAAAGACTTCCAGGATTACTCGCTCGAGGAGTTGATCCCTTATATCGATTGGACGCCCTTCTTCCAAACATGGCAGCTAAAAGGGAAGTATCCCAAGATCTTTGAAGATGAGAAGGTAGGTGATGAGGCGAAAAAACTCTTCGATGAAGCGCAAGTCATGCTCGATAAGATGGTCAAGGAAAAAATGGTGCAAGCAAAAGGCATCATAGGGTTCTGGCCTGCTAATACTGTCAGCGATGACGACATCGAGTTGTATGCTGATGATAACCGTAATGAGGTTATCAAAACATTTAATACACTTCGCCAGCAAAATGAGAAGGCAAAAGGCCGTCCCAACTACGCCCTTGCCGACTTCATTGCTCCTAAAGAAACAGGGGTGAAGGACTATATGGGCTTCTTTGCTGTAACTGCCGGCCTGGGTATCGAAGAGCATGTTGATAAGTACGAGAAGGATAATGACATGTATAACAGCATCATGCTCAAGGCGCTTGCCGACCGGTTAGCTGAAACCTTTGCCGAGCGCATGCACGAACGCGTGCGCAAGGAATTCTGGGCGTACGCGCCAAACGAAGATTTGAAGCCTGATCAGCTGATCACTGAAGAATACCACGGTATTCGCCCTGCACCCGGGTATCCGGCTTGCCCCGAACACACGGAAAAAGGCAAGCTATTTGATCTGCTGGATGTCGAGGAGAAAGTCCAAATTGAACTGACGGATAGTTACGCAATGTACCCGGCAAGCTCGGTGAGCGGTATGTACTTCTCCCATCCCGAATCGCGCTATTTCGGGCTCGGCAAGATTGGCAAGGACCAGGTTGAGGACTATGCTGAGCGCAAGGGAATGACGCTTGAAGAAGCAGAAAGATGGCTCGCGCCCAACCTCAATTATGAACCTGAAGCTGAAACCGTTGAGGGATAAGCAGTACGAATAGTACCGCTTAATGTACCAAGTTGCTTAAAGGCAGCAGCCATAGAGGTTGCTGCCTTTTTTTGTCTTGGCTTTCAAAAGGAATCAGTGATATTTTGTTTTGGAATGACATCAACAGGACCTGTTTTCTACAAAATCCAATCATCAAAACTACCATGTTCTGATGTTATATAAGAGATCAGTAAAGACCGCTTTTTTCCATTTCACTTATATTACCAGCTGATTCTTATTAGAAAAACACCACAGGAATCACCATAGACAGGGTATTTGATGGTTAAAAGTATTTTTATTAAACAAAATTAGCTGCTTTTTGTTATTGTATAAAACGCAAAAAAATGTACTATGGAACTACCTGAACTAACCACCGGTCAATACAGCTTGGTGTACAACATGATGTCCCTCACCATAGCTGCTTTTTTGGGCTCTTTTGTCTTCTTCATTTTTGGAAGAAAGTACGTTGGTGAACAATACCAAAAAGCTGTGTTAACCTCAGCCGTTGTAGTTGGTATTGCTGCCTATCACTATTTCCGCATTGCGCATTCATGGGCAGGCGCCTTTGCCATTGAAGGAGGTAGTTGAGTTGGTTTTAGTGATGAACTTGCAAAAAGAAAAAGCAAAACGGCTTATGACAATTTTAGTGGTGTCGGCCGTTTTAATGCTTTTAACGGGCTACTTCGGTGAAATAAGGGATGATACCTCGTTACTCTCCATGCGTGGCTTCTGGGGGACGGTTTCATCAGTTTTCTTCGTCATCATTTTATGGCAACTCATTCAGGAGATATGGGGCGCTGCCCAGCGCGAATCCGGTCAGGTGCGTATTTTGGTAAGAAATATCCTATTGTTGACCGTCTTCGTATGGGGCTTTTACCCGATCGTGTACATGGCACCCTTTTATGGATTAGGTGGTGCTAACGGCCAAGTCTTTCTGCAAGTGGGTTACAGTTTAGCCGACATTATTGCCAAAGCCGGCTACGGCCTTATGATTTACGCCATTGCTCGGGAGAAAACACTTCGCGATCAAGGGGAAATAGCTGAGTAACCAATTCATGATAATGGCCTCAATTACCGGGGGCCATTTCATACTATTCCGGTTAGTACCAATTTCCATTTTGTCAAGCATTAATAATTTTGCTTGGCCACCCATTTAACTTTGTCAACCGTAAGCAGCAGCCATTCGTTGGTTGCTGCTTTTCTTGGGATATTCGTTACTGAGAGCAGTTACAGAAGTATTGGAGAAGGAATAGCTAACACTGACGTTAAAGGGGCATAAAAAATCCAACCTTGAACAAGGCAATACCTTGCCAAGGTTGGGTCTACAATAAATCGCAGGCATTAATTGTTCTTCCCAAACTCGCGAAGGACGTAGTTAAGAATGCCTCCATTGCGGTAATATTCCACCTCAATGCCCGAATCGAGGCGGCATTTGACCTCGAAGTTGATGGTTGAGCCATCAGGTTTCTTCGCTGAGACATTCAACACTTCGCCCGGCTCAAGGCCATCTTCAACACCTGTGATGGTAAATTCCTCGTTGCCTTCAAGACCGAGCGAATCGGCATTTTCACCATCCTTATACTCAAGAGGCAAAACGCCCATGCCGATGAGGTTACTTCTGTGAATGCGCTCGTAGCTTTCGGCAATCACTGCCTCTGCGCCCAAGAGCTTGGTTCCTTTTGCCGCCCAATCACGGGAGGAGCCGGAGCCATATTCTTTACCTGCCAGGACAACAAGGGGTATATTCTCTTCCTTGTACTTCATGGCCGCATCGTACACAGCCATTTCCTCGCCTGAAGGAATATGAATGGTGTAACCGCCTTCCGTACTGGCCAATAGGTTTTTGATGCGCACATTAGCAAACGTGCCGCGCACCATCACCTCGTGATTTCCCCTGCGCGATCCATACGAATTAAAGTCCTTAGGCGCCACACCCTGCTCTTGCAGATAACGGCCGGCTGGCGAATCCTTCTTGATGGC